>JBDIAF010000001.1:0-25099 GCA_039812245.1 Agromyces sp.
TGAGCTTCCGCATCGCGGTCTCGGGCGCGGCGGCCGAGGCGGTGCGCCACGCGGTGCCGCAGCTCGTGGCCGACCGGGTCGCGAGCGGGATCACCGCGCAGGACCCCGCGCTGTGGGGCCCGGCCGCGGAGGACGAGGCGTCGAAGCGCCTCGGCTGGACCGAGGCGGTCGCGATCTCGCGGCCGCTCGTGCCCGAGATCCTCGCGCTCCGCGACGAGCTGCGCGACGCCGGCGTCGACCACATCGTGCTCGCGGGCATGGGGGGTTCGTCACTCGCTCCCGAGGTCATCACCCGCACCGCGGGGGTCGCCCTCACCGTGCTCGACTCGACCGAGCCGGGCCAGGTGCGTGCCGCGCTCGCCGACCGGCTCGCCTCGACGGCACTCGTCGTGTCGTCGAAGTCGGGCTCGACCGTCGAGACCGACAGCCAGCGCCGCGTGTACGAGCGGGCCTTCCGCGAGGCGGGCATCGACCCGGCCTCGCGCATCGTGATCGTGACCGACCCGGGTTCGCCGCTCGACGAGTCGGCGCGCGCGGCCGGCTACCGCGTGTTCAACGCCGACCCGAACGTCGGGGGCCGCTACTCGGCCCTCACGGCGTTCGGCCTCGTGCCGTCGGGACTCGCGGGGGTCGACATCGCCGAGGTCCTCGACGAGGCCGAGGCGATGGAGCTCCCGCTCGCGATCGACACCGAGGAGAATCCCGGCCTCGTGCTGGGCGCCGCGATCGCGGCCACCGCTCCCCTGCGCGACAAGCTCGCGATCGTCGCCGACGGCACGCACATCGTCGGCTTCGCCGACTGGGCCGAGCAGTTGATCGCCGAGTCGACCGGCAAGGACGGCACCGGGCTCCTGCCCGTCGTGCTCGAGCCCTCGGCTCCCGAGCTCTCGGCCGGCCTCCCCGACCTGCAGGTCGTGCGCCTGGTCGACGATGCGGGCACGCACCTGTTCCCCCACGACGACTCGGGCGAGATCCGCGTCTCGGGCACGCTCGGCGCGCAGCTCATCGTCTGGGAGTACGCGACGGCCGTCGCCGGGCGCCTGCTCGGCATCAATCCGTTCGACCAGCCCGACGTCGAGTCGGCGAAGGTCGCGGCCCGCGGGCTGCTCGACGCCCGCCCCGAGCCCGCCCCGGCCGCGTTCGTCGCCGAGGGCATCGAGGTGCGCGGCACGCCCGAGGTGATCGGCGCATCGAGCGACCTCCCCTCGGCGATCGAGGTGCTGCTCGAAGAGCTGCCGGCCGACGGCTACCTCTCGGTGCAGGCCTACGTCGACCGGGTCGCCCACCCCGAGCTCGAGCAGCTGCGCGCGCTCCTCGCCGCCAAGGCGGGGCGTCCGGTCACGTTCGGCTGGGGGCCGCGCTTCCTGCACTCGACGGGCCAGTTCCACAAGGGCGGCCCGGCGGTCGGCGCGTTCCTGCAGATCACGCAGCGCCCGGCGGAAGACCTCGCGATCCCCGATCGGCCGTTCACCTTCGGCGAGCTCATCGCCGCGCAGGCCGCCGGCGACGCGCGCGTGCTCGCCGAGCACGGCCGGCCGGTGCTGACGCTCACGCTCACCGATCCGGCCGAGAACCTCGCGGCGCTCGTCGCCGCGGTCGACTGAGGCGGCGGCGTGCAACCGGCACCCATCTCGGCAGGCAGCAACCCGCTGCGCTCTCCGAAGGACTACCGGCTCAACCGCATCGCCGGGCCCTCGAGCCTGATCATCTTCGGCGTCACGGGCGACCTGTCGCGCAAGAAGCTGATGCCGGCGGTGTACGACCTCGCGAACCGGGGGCTCCTGCCCCCGGGCTTCGCGCTGGTCGGCTTCGCCCGGCGCGACTGGGAGGACGAGGACTTCGCGCAGGTCGTGCACGACTCGGTGAAGCAGTACGCCCGCACCGAGTTCCGCGAGGACGTGTGGCAGCAGCTGGCCCGAGGCATCCGCTTCGTGACCGGCACCTTCGACGACGACGCGGCGTTCGACAAGCTGCGCGAGGTGGTCGAGACCCTCGACCGCGAGCGCGGCACGATGGGCAACCACGCCTTCTACCTGTCGATCCCCCCGAAGTCGTTCCCGCTCGTCACCGAGCAACTGAAGCGCTCGGGCCTGACCGAGCAGAAGGCCGGCCAGTGGCGGCGCGTCGTCATCGAGAAGCCGTTCGGCAGCGACCTGCAGACGGCCCGTGAGCTCAACGACGTCGTCGCGAGCGTCTTCCCGCCCGACTCGGTGTTCCGCATCGATCACTACCTGGGCAAGGAGACGGTGCAGAACATCCTCGCGCTGCGCTTCGCCAACCAGCTGTACGAGCCCATCTGGAACGCCAACTTCGTCGACCACGTGCAGATCACGATGGCCGAGGACATCGGCGTCGGCGGCCGCGCCGGGTACTACGACGGGATCGGCGCGGCGCGCGACGTGATCCAGAACCACCTGCTGCAGCTGCTCGCGCTGACGGCCATGGAGGAGCCCATCTCGTTCGACGCCGCCGACCTGCGCGCCGAGAAGGAGAAGATCCTCGCGGCGGTGCGGCTGCCCGACGACCTGGCGACGGGCACGGCCCGCGGTCAGTACGCGGGCGGCTGGCAGGGCGGCGAGAAGGTCGTCGGCTTCCTCGACGAGGAGGGCATGAACCCCGCCTCGACGACCGAGACCTACGCCGCCATGAAGCTGCTCATCGGCACCAGGCGCTGGGCCGGCGTGCCCTTCTACCTGCGGGCCGGCAAGCGACTCGGCCGTCGGGTGACCGAGATCGCGGTCGTGTTCAAGCGCGCGCCGCAGCAGCTGTTCGCCGACAGCCAGACCTCCGAGCTCGGGCAGAACGCCCTCGTGATCCGGGTGCAGCCCGACGAGGGCGTGACGATCCGCTTCGGCTCGAAGGTGCCGGGCGCCGGCATGCAGGTGCGCGACGTCACCATGGACTTCGGCTACGGCCACGCCTTCACCGAGGCGAGCCCCGAGGCGTACGAGCGATTGATCCTCGACGTGCTGCTCGGCGACCCGCCCCTCTTCCCACGCCAGGAGGAGGTCGAGCTCTCCTGGAAGATCCTCGACCCGATCGAGGCATTCTGGGCGACCCAGGGTCAGCCCGAGCAGTACCGCCCGGGCAGCTGGGGTCCGAGCTCGGCCGACGACCTGCTCGCCCGCGACGGACGCAGCTGGAGGCGCCCATGATCGTCGACCTTCCCGACACCACGACGAGCCAGGTCTCGAAGTCGCTCGTCAAGATCCGCGAGGAGGGCGGCGTCGTCGCCCTCGGCCGCGTGCTCACCCTCATCATCGCCACCGACCCCGGTCGCGAGGAGGAGGCGATCGAGGCGGCGAACGACGCCTCGCGCGAGCACCCGATGCGCGTCATCGTGGTCGTCGCCGAGCCGGGCGCGGCGGACGCGCCCGACCGCCTCGACGCCGAGATCCGCGTCGGCGGCGATGCGGGTGCCAGCGAGGTCATCGTGCTGCGCGCCTCGGGCGACGTCGCCAGCGACGAGGAGAGCCTCGTCATGGCGCTGCTGCTTCCCGATGCGCCGGTCGTCGCCTGGTGGCCCGGTCGCGCGCCCGAGGTGCCCGGGCTGTCGCCGCTCGGTCGCATCGCGCAACGGCGCATCACGGATGCCTCGGCGCACCCCGACCCGCAGGCGGCGCTCGCGGCGCTGCAGCGGAGCTACCGCCCCGGCGACGCCGACTTCGCCTGGACCCGCCTCACGCTCTGGCGGGCGCAGCTCGCCGCGGTGCTCGACCAGCCGCCGTACGCGCCCGTCGACCGGGTGCACGTCTCCGGTGCCGTCGACAGCCCCTCGACCACGCTGCTCGCGGCGTGGCTGAAGCTGCAGCTCGGCGCCGACACGACGTGCGTGCTGGCGAGCAGCGAGTCCGGCCTGCACGGGATCCACGGCGTCGAGCTCGAGCGCTCCACCGGCCTCATCGAGCTCGTGCGCGACGTCCCGGGCGTGGCCACCCTGCGCCAGCCGGGGCAGCCGGTTCACGACCTCGCACTCCCCCGCCGCAGCCTTCGCGACTGCCTCGCCGACGAGCTGCGGCGCCTCGATCCCGATGAGCTGTACGGTGAGGTCATCACCGTCGGCCTGCCGCTCCTGGCCGACCGAGTGGAGGAGGCGCCATGACGAACGAGCGACGGGTGCTGGTGCACCCCGACAAGGCGTCGCTCGGGGCCTCGGTCGCCGCGCGGTTCATCACCAAGCTGCTCGACATCCTCGATGCGCAGGCCGTGGCTCACGTCGTGCTGACTGGAGGCTCGATGGGCGGCGCGGTGCTCGAGGCGGTGGCGGCGTCGCCCGCGCACGCCTCGATCGACTGGAGCCGGGTGCACTTCTGGTGGGGCGACGAGCGCTGGGTTCCGACCCGCGACGCCGAGCGCAACGACACCCAGGCGTTCGACGCCCTGCTCGATCGACTCGAGCTGCCGGCGACGAACGTCCACCCGTTCCCTGCGAGCGACGGCGGGCTCTCGCTCGACGACGCGGCGGCCGCGTACGCCGCAGAGCTCGCCGAGCACGGAGTCGACGGCCTGCCGTACCCGATCTTCGACATCACCTTCCTGGGCGTCGGGCCCGACGGGCACATCGCCTCCCTGTTCCCGCACCGCTCCGGCATCCAGGTGACCGAGCGCACCGTCATCGCGGTGCGGAACTCGCCGAAGCCGCCGCCCGAGCGGCTGAGCCTCACGCGGCCGGTGCTGAACTCCTCGCAGCGGATCTGGCTGGTCCTCGCGGGCGCCGACAAGGCCTCCGCACTGGGCCTCGCCCTCGCCGGCGCGAGCCGTGACGAGGTTCCGGTCGCGGGCATCAAGGGGCGCCGGCGCACGGTGTTCTTCGTCGACCGCGATGCGGCCGCCGAAGTGCCCGAGCAGCTCATCGCCCGCGACGACTTCTAGGCGGCGCTCGCCGGCCCTGGGCTCGGCCCTCGGCAGGCGCATGACGAAAGGCGGGCGGATCCGTTCGGATCCGCCCGCCTTCGGCGTTCGTGCGCCCTGGCGCGGAGGGGCTGCGCCCTACTCGGGCTTGGCGGTGCCGCGCCGTGCGCGAAGCTGCTGCAGCGCCTCTTCGAGGAGTGCGGCCGCCTCTTCTTCGGTGCGGCGCTCCTTCACGTAGGCGAGGTGCGTCTTGTACGGCTCGAGCTTGGAGACCTGCGGGGGGTTCTCCTTGTCACGCCCCGCCGGAAGCCCGGTCGAGGGGCTGTCGACGATCTCGGGGATCTCCTCTTCGGGCAGATTCGCGGCGAAGTAGCGCACGACCTCGTTGCCCTGCGCGTCCCAGTAGCTGATCGCGACGCGATCGGCGTGGAAGCCGCGGTCCTGCTCGCCCATGGGGCCCGCACCGACGCGCGAGCCGCGGATGGCGCTGTTGCCGGAGACCATCAGATACCCGATTCGAACTTGGTGATGAGCCCGAGCACCACGATGCAGGTGATCCAGACGAGCCCGAGGATGATCGTGATGCGGTTGAGGTTGCGCTCCGCGACGCCCGAGGCGCCGAGGCTCGAGGTGACGCCGCCGCCGAACATGTCGGAGAGACCGCCGCCGCGGCCCTTGTGCAGCAGGATGAGCAGGGTCAGCAGCAGGCTGGTGAGGCCGAGCAGCACCTGCAGGACGACCTGGAGAATCTCCACGGTGAAACCTTTCCGGGCACGACGGACGAGTCGGGCCAGTATCAGAGTATAGCGGGGCGGATGGCTCGGGGCCGGAAGCGCAGCGCTCCCGGCCCCGATCGCCTGCCGTCAGGCTCCGACGTGCTTCTTGAACCGGACGATGCTCGCGAACTCGTCGAGGTCGAGGCTCGCCCCGCCGACGAGCGCGCCGTCGACGTTCGGCTCGCGCAGGAACGACGCGATGTTCGCCGCCTTGACCGAGCCGCCGTAGAGGATGCGGGTCGACGCGGCGACCTCGTCGCCCGCGATCTCGGCCAGCACGCCGCGCAGCGCAGCAGCGACCTGCTCGGCCTGGGCCGGCGTCGCGGCCTGGCCCGAGCCGATCGCCCAGACCGGCTCGTAGGCGACGACGAGCCCCTTCGAGGCGTCGACGCCCTCGAGTGCGGCACGCAGCTGCGCGACGGGCACCGCGCTCGCGCCGTGCGCCTCGAGGTCCTCCGCCGTCTCGCCCACGCAGAGCACCGGCACGATGCCGTGGCGGTGCGCCGCGATCACCTTGGCGTTGACGTCGGCGTCGGTCTCGCCGTGCAGCGTGCGCCGCTCGGAGTGGCCGATGATGACGTACGCGCAGTCGAGCTGCTTCAGGAACGCCCCCGAGATCTCGCCCGTGAACGCGCCGGAGTCGTGCTTCGACACGTCCTGCGCGCCGTACGCGATCGGCAGCGAGTCGGCCGACACGAGGGTCTGGACGCTCCGCAGATCGGTGAACGGCGGGAACACCGCGACCTCCGCGTCGGCGTAGTCGTGCTTCGCGTCGGCGAGGCTCCAGGCGAGCTTCTGCACGAAGGCGATCGCCTGCAGGTGGTCGAGGTTCATCTTCCAGTTGCCCGCGATGAACGGGGTGCGCTTCACTGCCATCCGAGGACCTCCAGTCCGGGGAGCTGCTTTCCTTCGAGGAACTCGAGGCTCGCGCCCCCGCCCGTCGAGATGTGACCGAACTGCTCGTCGGCGAAGCCGAGCTGGCGCACCGCAGCCGCCGAGTCGCCGCCGCCGACGACGCTCAGGCCGTCGACCTCGGTGAGGGACTCCGCGACGGCGCGCGTGCCCGCTGCGAAGGGTGCGAGCTCGAACACCCCCATCGGGCCGTTCCAGAACACCGTCTTCGACCCGCGCACGCGCGCGGCGAAGTCGGCGGCCGTCGCCGGGCCGATGTCGAGGCCCAGGCCGGATGCACCGAAGGGCGTCTCCTCGATGGCGTCGGCAGCTGCGACGACGTGCTCGGCGTCGGCCGAGAACGAGGCCGCGACGACCACGTCGCTCGGCAGCACCAGCTCGACCCCGCGCTCGGCCGCCTCGGCGAGGTAGCCCTTCACGGTGTCGATCTGATCTGCCTCGAGCAGGCTCGAGGCCACCTTGTGGCCCTGCGCCGCGAGGAAGGTGAACAGCATGCCTCCGCCGATGAGCAGCGTGTCGACGCGCGGCAGCAGGTGCGCGATGACGCCGAGCTTGTCGGACACCTTCGAGCCGCCGAGCACGACCGTGTACGGCCGCTCGGGGGTCTCGGTGAGGCGGTCGAGCACCTCGAGCTCGGCGGCGATCAGCAGGCCCGCAGCGCTGGGGCGCTGCTGCTCGAGCTCGTACACGCTCGCCTGCTTGCGGTGCACGACGCCGAAACCGTCGGAGACGACGACGTCGGCGAAGGCCGCGAGCTGCTCGGCGAAGGCCCCTCGCACCGCCTTGTCCTTCGAGGTCTCCCCCGGGTTGAACCGCAGGTTCTCGAGCACGAGCACCTCGCCGTCGGCGAGGGCGTCGACCTTCGCCGAGGCATCCTCGCCCACCGTGTCGGTCGCGAACGCGACCGGGGCGTCGAGCAGCTCGCCGAGCCGGTCGGCGACCGGGCGCAGGCTGTACTTCGGGTCGGGTGCGCCGTCGGGGCGGCCCAGGTGGGAGATCACGATCACGCGAGCGCCCTGCGAGAGCAGGGCGTTCAGCGTCGGCAGAGATGCCCGCACGCGGCCGTCGTCGGTGATGACCTCGCCGTTCAGGGGAACGTTGAGATCGCACCGCACGACGACGCGCTTGCCGGCGAGCTCACCGAGGGAATCGATGGTTCGCAGGGTCACGGTGTTCCGTTCGGTCGCCGGCCGGAGCCGGATCAGAGGCGCTCGCCGACGTACTCGGCGAGGTCGACGAGGCGGTTGGAGTAGCCCCACTCGTTGTCGTACCAGCTCGAGAGCTTGACCTGGTCGCCGATGACGCGCACGAGGCCGGCGTCGAAGATCGACGAGTGCGGGTCGGAGACGATGTCGCTCGAGACGATCTCGTCCTCGGTGTACTTCAGGATCCCCTTCATCGGGCCCTCGGCGGCGGCCTTGTAGGCGGCCTTGATCTCGTCGACCGTGACCGGGCGCGACGCCGTGACGGTCAGGTCGGTGATCGAGCCGGTGGGCACCGGCACGCGCAGCGCGAAGCCGTCGAGCTTGCCGACGAGCTCGGGCAGCACGAGGCCGATCGCCTTGGCTGCGCCGGTCGAGGTGGGGACGATGTTGATCGCGGCCGCGCGGGCGCGACGGAGGTCCTTGTGCGGGCCGTCCTGCAGGTTCTGGTCGGCGGTGTACGCGTGCACGGTCGTCATCAGGCCGCGCTCGATGCCGAAGGCGTCGTTGAAGACCTTGGCGAGGGGGGCCAGGCAGTTCGTGGTGCACGACGCGTTCGAGATGATGTTGTGCTTCTCGGGGTCGTACTCGTGCTCGTTCACGCCGATCACGAAGGTCGCGTCCTCGTCGGTCGCGGGCGCCGAGATCAGCACCTTCTTCGCCCCCGCCTCGAGGTGCTTGCGCGCGTCCGCGGCCTTGGTGAAGAAGCCGGTCGACTCGATCACGATGTCGACGCCCAGCTCGCCCCAGGGCAGCTTGGCGGGGTCGCGCTCGGCGAAGGCCTTGATCGCCTTGCCGTTGACGATGAGGTTCTCGTCGTCGTACTCGACGCTGGCGTCGAGCCGGCCCGTGACCGAGTCGTACTTGAGCAGGTGCGCGAGCGTCTTGTTGTCGGTGAGGTCGTTGACCGCGACGATCTCGAGGTCGGCGCCCTGGGCGAGTGCTGCGCGGAAGAAGTTGCGGCCGATGCGGCCGAAACCGTTGATGCCGATCTTTACGGACACGGGAAGGTCTCCTGATTGGACTGGGCGCTGTCGCGCCGTTGGGAAGGTGAGGCTGGACGGCGGAGTCCCCGGGGACCGTGCCCCGGGGACACCATCCGCTACGACAGTAGCAGCAGGCCCGAGGTCTTCTCGGCTGCGGCCTGGAAGCGCGCCTGGACGTTCTCCCAGTTCACGATGTTCCAGAACGCCTTGACGTAGTCGGCGCGCACGTTCTGGTAGTCGAGGTAGTACGCGTGCTCCCACACGTCGAGCATGAGCAGCGGCACGACGCCGGCCGGGAAGTTGGCCTGCTGGTCGAAGAACTGCACGATGATGAGGCGCTGGCCGATCGAGTCCCAGGCGAGCACGGCCCAGCCCGAGCCCTGCACGCCGAGCGCGGTCGCGGTGAAGTGCGCCTGGAACTTGTCGAACGAGCCGAAGTGGTCGTCGATCGCCGAGGCGAGCTCGCCGGTCGGCTTGTCGCCGCCCTCGGGCGAGAGGTTCGTCCAGAAGACCGAGTGGTTGACGTGGCCGCCGAGGTTGAACGCGAGGTCCTTCTCGAGCTTGTTCACGTTCGCGAGGTTGCCGGAATCGCGCGCCTCGGCCAGCTGGGCGAGCGCGGTGTTCGCGCCCGTCACATAGGCCTGGTGGTGCTTCGAGTGGTGCAGCTCCATGATCCGACCGCTGATCGACGGCTCGAGCGCCGCGTAGTCGTACGGGAGATCGGGGAGGGTGTAGTCAGCCATTGCTTCTCCTTGTCAGATGCCGGGTCTTCCGGGCCTCTGCCCGGTCCAACCGCGGCCGTTCCGAGTCTATGCCCCGAACCACGTGCCGTCGGGGCCGTGACGTCACACCGCGCGACGCACCGCGCCGATCACACCTCGTCGAAGTCGGCGGGCAGGCTGGCCTCGGTGCCGGGCACGCCCGTGTCGGCGGCGCGCTTGTCCGCCATGGCGAGCAGGCGTCGGATCCGGCCTGCGACCGCGTCCTTCGTCATGGGCGGATCGGCGTGGTGGCCGAGCTCGTCGAGGCTCGCGTCGCGGTGCGCCAGACGCAGGCGGCCGGCGTACGCGAGGTGCTCGGGGATGTCGTCGCCGAGGATCTCCATCGCGCGCTCGACGCGGGCGCACGCGGCGACCGCGGCCTGCGCCGAGCGGCGCAGGTTGGCGTCGTCGAAGTTCACGAGGCGGTTCGCGGTGGCACGCACCTCGCGGCGCTGGCGCAGCTCCTCCCAGTTGCGCACCGTGCCGCTCGCCCCCATCACGAGGAGCATCGCGCTGATGGCCTCGCCGTCGCGCACGACGACGCGGTGCACGCCGCGCACCTCGCGCGCCTTGGCGCTGATACCGAGACGTCCGGCGGCGCCGACGAGCGCCATCGCCGTCTCGTTGCCGGGGCAGGTGATCTCGAGTGCGGCCGAGCGGCCCGGGTCGGTGAGACTCCCGCTCGCGAGGAAGGCGCCGCGCCACACCGCGGCGACCTCGTCGCGCGAACCCGTCGTGAGCCGGTTCGGCAGTCCGCGCACGGGCCGGCGGCGCGCGTCGAGCAGTCCCGTCTGCCTGGCCAGCGTCTCGCCGCCGTCGAGCACCCGCACGAGGTACTGGTTCGTGCGCCGCGCGCCGCCTGCGGGGATCGCCGAGACGTCGGGTCGCACGCCGTAGATCTCCGCGAGGTCGCGGCTCAGCCGCCGCACGATCGTCGGCGAGTCGAGCTCGGCCTCGATCGCGATCCGACCCGAGATGATGTGCAGGCCGCCCGCGAAGCGCAGCACGGAGGCGAGCTCCGCCGCGCGCACGCTCGTCTTCGACACCTCGACGCGCGCGAGCTCCTCTTTCACATCAGCCGTCAATGCCACCCTGTGTTCCGTTCTTCCGTGTTGCCGTCGTGACCGGCGTCATTCGCGCCCGAGGTCACGGTCCTTGATGCTGACGGCGACACCGGGCATCCGCCCGATGCGCGCCGCGATCTCGCGCGCGATCGCGACCGAGCGGTGCTTGCCGCCCGTGCAGCCGATCGCGATGGTCGCGTGTCGCTTGTTCTCGCGCTGGTAGCCGGCGAGGACCGGGGCGAGTGCCGACGCGTACGCGTCGATGAACTCGCCGGCCCCGGGCTGCTCGAGCACGTACTCGGCGACCTCGGCGTCGGTGCCGGTCAGCGCGCGCAGTTCCGGGATCCAGAACGGATTCGGCAGGAACCGCGCATCGGCGACGAGGTCGGCGTCGGAGGGAAGGCCGTACTTGAAGCCGAAGCTCAGCACCGTCACCCTGAGCCCAGCCCGATCGACCTCGGCGAAGGTCTCGGTGACGAGGGTCGCGAGCTGGTGGATGTTGAGGTCGGAGGTGTCGACCACGAAGTCGCTGGACTCCCGGATGGCGGCCAGGCGAGCGCGTTCGGCGCCGATGCCGTCGAGCAGCGTGCCGTCGCCCTGGAGCGGGTGCGGGCGGCGCACCGCCTCGAAGCGCCGCACCAGCACCGCGTCGGTCGCGTCGAGGAACATGACCCGCACGTTCACGCCCGTGCGGAGCGCCTGGATGATGTCCTGCAGTTCGGAGAAGAAGTCACGGCCGCGGATGTCGACGACCGCGGCGATGCGCGGAAGCGAGTTGCCCGCCCGCTGGACGAGCTCGACGAGCGGCCGCAGCATCTGCGGCGGCAGATTGTCGACGACGTACCAGCCGAGGTCTTCGAGCGCGTTCGCGGCGGTGGATCGGCCGGCTCCGCTCATTCCGGTGACGATGAGCATCTCCTGGTGCTCGGTCTCGTCTGGCATCGGCTCGCCGCCCCCTTCGCGTGTCGGAGAACCAGCCTACCTGCGCTGGGCGTCGGAAACCGCGTCCCCGGTTCGGGGCTCGGGGTGGAGCGACTCGTGCACCGTGCGCGCCAGCACCGGCCCGATGCCCTTGACCTCGGCGATGTCGTCGGCCGACGCCGACCTGAGGCGGGCGACCGAGCCGAAGTGCCGCAGCAGCTCCTTCACTCGCGCGGGTCCCAGCCCGGGCACCTCGCTCAGCACCGAGCCGATGTCGCGCTTGCGCCGCTGTCGCTGATGGGTGATCGCGAACCGGTGCGCTTCGTCGCGCACGCGCTGGAACAGGAACAGCGCGTCGCTGTTGCGGGGAAGGATCACCGGGAAGTCCGCGTCCGGAGTCCAGATCTCCTCCAGCCGCTTCGCGATGCCGCAGAGCGCGATGCCCTGCACTCCCGACTCCGCGAGCGCGCGCTGCGCCGCCGCGACCTGCGGCTGACCGCCGTCGACGATGAGCAGGTTGGGCCGGTACGCGAACTTCTTGCGGCGGGCGGATGCCTCGTCGGGCGCCACGCCGTCGCCGCCGGCGTCCCCGCCGCCGCTGTGAGCCGCCGTCGTGGCATCCGACTCGCCGTCGCCCTCGGCCAGATAGGCCAGGCGCCGGGTGAGCACCTGGTGGATCGAGTCGGTGTCGTCGCTGGACGAGGGGATGGTGAAGCGTCGGTACTCGTCCTTGCGCGGCAGGCCGTCCTCGAAGACGACCATCGAGGCGACGATGTTGGTGCCGGACAGGTGCGACACGTCGTAGCACTCGATCCGAAGCGGCGCATCTGGCATGCCGAGGGCCTCCTGGATGTCCTCCAGTGCGCGCGACCGGGTCGTGAAGTCCGCGCTTCGCCTGGTCTTGTAGAGCATGAGGTTCTGCTTCGCGTTCTGCTCGGCCGTGGCGAGCAGCGCCGCCTCCTCGCCGCGCTGCGCGACTCGCAGCCGCACGCGGCGCCCCGCGAGCTCGCCGAGCCACGACTCGACCGCGTCGGCGTCGTCCGGCAGCGCCGGCACGACGACCTCGCCTGGCGGCAGCAGCCCATCGCCGTAGGCGTGCTGCAGCACGACGTCGACGAGCTCGTCGAGGGGCACGTCGAGCTCCTTGTCGACGGTCCACGAGTGCACGCCGCGCACGCGCCCGCCGCGCACCACGAACAGGTGCACGGCGGCCTGCAGCTCGTCGTGGTCGATGCCGAACACGTCGAGGTCGACGTGCTCCCCCAGCACCATCGCGCTCTTCTCGAAGAACTCGCGGGCCGCCTGCAGCTGGTCGCGCCGGCGCGCGGCCGTCTCGTAGTCCTGCGCGGCGGCGGCCGTGCGCATCGCCCGATCGAGCTCTCCGAGGATGGCCGTGTCCTGGTTCTGCATGAACGCGACGAAGCGGTCGACGTTGGCCCGGTGCTCCTCGACGGTGACCTTGCCCGAGCACGGTCCGAAGCATCGGCCGATCTGGCCGGCGAAGCACGGCTTGCCGCTGGCCATGGCCCTTCGGTAGTCGCTGTCCTTGCAGGTGCGGATCGGGAAGAGCTTGATCAGCAGCTCGAGGGTCTCGCTCACCGCCCAGACCTTCGGGTAGGGCCCGAAGTACCGCGCGCCGGGAATGCCGCGCTTGCGCGACACCATCGCCCTCGGAGCCTCGTCGGCGAGCGTGACGACGAGGTACGGGTAGGACTTGTCGTCCTTGAAGCGCACGTTGAACGGCGGCTTCCACTCGTTGATCCAGGTGATCTCGAGCTGCAGCGCCTCGACGTCGCTGCGCACGACCGTCCACTCGACCGAGGCCGCCGTCGTGACCATGCGGCGCGTACGCTCGTGCAGGGTGTGCAGCGGCGCGAAGTAGTTGGAGAGCCGCTGGCGCAGGTTCTTCGCCTTGCCGACGTAGAGCACGCGCCGTTCGGCGTCGCGGAAGCGGTAGACGCCCGGCGACGTCGGGATCTCCCCCGCCTTCGGCCGGTAGGGCACGCTCGGGCTGCTGGAACGCACGGCCGTCATCGACTACCCGGCTGCCGCGACCCGCTCGGCCTCCGCCTGCGCCTCGAAGATCTCGCGCAGGAAGAAGCCCGTGTGGCTCTCGTGCACCTCGGCCACCTGCTCGGGCGTGCCCGTCGCCACGATCTGGCCACCGCCCGAACCGCCCTCGGGGCCCAGGTCGATGATCCAGTCGGCCGACTTGATGACGTCGAGCGAGTGCTCGATGACGATCACGCTGTTGCCCTTGTCGACGAGCTTGCCGAGCACCTTGAGGAGCTTGCGCACGTCCTCGAAGTGCAGGCCGGTGGTCGGCTCGTCGAGCACGTAGACGCTGCGCCCGTTCGAGCGGCGCTGCAGCTCGGTGGCGAGCTTGACGCGCTGCGCCTCGCCGCCCGAGAGGGTGGTCGCGCTCTGACCGAGCTGCACGTAGCCGAGGCCGACGTCGACGAGGGTCTTCAGGTAGCGGTGGATCGCCGAGATCGGCTCGAAGAACTCGGCCGCCTCGCTGATCGGCATCTCGAGCACCTCGGCGATGTTCTTGCCCTTGTAGTGCACCTGCAGCGTCTCGCGGTTGTAGCGCTTGCCGCCGCACACCTCGCAGGCGACGTACACGTCGGGCAGGAAGTTCATCTCGATCTTGATCGTGCCGTCGCCCGAGCACGCCTCGCACCGGCCGCCCTTGACGTTGAAGCTGAAGCGCCCGGGGAGGTATCCGCGCGCCTTCGCCTCGGTCGTCTCGGAGAAGAGCGTGCGGATGCGGTCGAACACGCCGGTGTAGGTGGCGGGGTTCGAGCGGGGCGTGCGCCCGATCGGCGCCTGGTCGACGTGCACGACCTTGTCGAGGTGCTCGAGACCGGAGACCCGGCGGTGCTTGCCCGGCACCTTGCGGGCGCCGTTCAGCCGGTTGGCGAGCACGCGATACAGGATGTCGTTCACGAGCGACGACTTGCCCGAGCCGCTCACGCCGGTGACGGCGGTGAAGACGCCGAGCGGGAACTGCACGTCGACGCCGCGCAGGTTGTTGGCGGCCGCGCCCTCGACCGTGATCACGCGCTCGGGATCGATCGGTCGTCGCTCCTGCGGGATCGCGATCTCCTTGCGGCCCGAGAGGTAGTCGCCGGTGAGCGAACGGGTGTTCTTCAGCAGCTCGGCGTAGCTGCCCGAGTGCACGACGGTACCGCCGTTGACCCCGGCGCCGGGGCCGATGTCCACGATCCAGTCGGCGGTGCGGATGGTGTCCTCGTCGTGCTCGACCACGATGAGGGTGTTGCCGAGGTCGCGCAGGGCGACGAGCGTGTCGATGAGGCGGCGGTTGTCGCGCTGGTGCAGGCCGATGCTCGGCTCGTCGAGCACGTAGAGCACGCCCGTGAGCCCCGAGCCGATCTGCGTCGCCAGGCGGATGCGCTGCGCCTCGCCGCCCGAGAGCGTGCCCGCGGCACGAGCCAGGTCGAGGTAGCTGAGGCCGACCCGGATGAGGAAGTCGAGGCGGAGCTTGATCTCGCGCAGCACCTGCGCGCCGATCGCCTGCTCGCGGTCGGTGAGCTCGAGCCGGTCCATGAAGGCGCGGGCGTCGACGAGGCTCAACCGGCACACGTCGGCGATGCTCTGCTCGTGGATGAGCACTGCGAGCACCTCGGGCTTCAGCCGGTCGCCGTCGCAGACCGGGCACGGCACCTCGCGCAGGTACTCGGCCCAGCGGGCCCGCTGCACGTCGGTCTCGGCCTGCACGTACTGCCGCTCGATGTAGGGCACCACTCCCTCGAATCCCGAGGTGTAGCTCATCTCGCGGCCGAAGCGGTTGCGCCAGCGCACCTTGACCTCGAAGTTCTCGCCGCGCAGCACCGCCTTCTGCACCTGCGGGTCGAGATCCTGCCAGGGGGTCGTCAGTGAGAAGCCCAGATCGTGCGCGAGGCCGGCGAGCAGCTTCTCGTAGTAGTTGTAGAGGCTCTTGCCCTGCGAGGTCCACGGCAGGATCACGCCGTCGGCGATCGAGAGCGCCGGGTCGCCGAGCAGCAGCTCCTCGTCGACCGACATGCGCGTGCCGAGCCCCGAGCATTCGGGGCAGGCGCCGAACGGCGCGTTGAACGAGAAGGTGCGCGGCTCGATCTCGGTGAGCTGGATGGGGTGCTGGTTGGGGCACGAGAGCTTCTCGGAGAAGGTCTGCCAGGCGTCGGGGCCCTGCTCGTCGACGTAGTTGATCTGCACGAGACCGTCGGTGAGGCGCAGCGCCGTCTCGAGCGAGTCGGTCAGCCGGCCGAGGATGTCGGGCGAGGAGACCAGGCGGTCGACCACCACCGAGATGTCGTGCTTGATCTGCTTCTTCAGCTTGGGCGGGTCGTCGAGGCGCACGACGTCGCCGTCGACGACGGCTCGCGAGTAGCCCTGAGCGGCGAGCTCGCGGAACAGGTCGACGAACTCGCCCTTCTTCTTCGAGACGACGGGGCTCAGCACCTGGAACCGCGTGCCGTCCTCGAGCTCCATGAGCCGATCTGCGATCTGCTGCACGGTCTGCCGCTGGATGCGCTCGCCGCACACCGGGCAGTGCGGCACGCCGATGCGAGCCCACAGCAGGCGCATGTAGTCGTAGATCTCGGTGATCGTGCCGACGGTCGACCGCGGGTTGCGGTTGGTCGACTTCTGGTCGATCGAGACGGCGGGGCTCAGGCCCTCGATGAAGTCGACGTCGGGACGGTCGACCTGGCCGAGGAACTGGCGGGCGTACGCGGAGAGCGACTCGACGTAGCGGCGCTGCCCCTCGGCGAAGATCGTGTCGAACGCGAGCGACGACTTGCCCGAGCCCGAGAGCCCCGTGAACACGACCATCGCGTCGCGCGGGATCTCGACGTCGACGTCGCGCAGGTTGTGCACGCGGGCACCGCTGACACTCAGGCGGGAATGGGCATCGAGACGTGAGACTGGCACCCTACGAGTCTAGGTTCGACCACCGACACGGATGCCTCGACGGCTGCGCTCTGCGCGAACACATGTTCGAATCAGGGGCTCAGCCGAGGTGACCGGCCTTCTCCATCTGCCGCAGCTCGCGCTTCAGCTCGGACACCTCGTCGCGAAGTCGCGCGGCCAGCTCGAACTTCAGCTCGCCGGCCGCCTCGAGCATCTGCTCGTTGAGGTCGCGGATCAGGTCTTCGAGGTCGTTCGCCCCCTCGGCGGCGATGCCCTCGCGACGCAGGTTCGGCACGGGCGCCTTCTTCCGCCCGTCGCGACCGGCGAGCAGCGCGGCGGTGTCGGCCTCTTCGCGCGCGAGCACCTCGGTGATGTCGGCGATGCGCTTGCGCAGCGGCTGCGGATCGATGCCGTTCACCCGGTTGTACTCGAGCTGCTTCTCGCGGCGGCGCTCGGTCTCGTCGATCGCGCTCTGCATCGAGTCGGTGATGACGTCGGCGTACATGTGCACCTCGCCCGAGACGTTGCGGGCCGCGCGACCGATCGTCTGCACGAGCGAGGTCGAGGAGCGCAGGAACCCCTCTTTGTCGGCGTCGAGGATGGCGACGAGCGAGACCTCGGGCAGGTCGAGGCCCTCGCGCAGCAGGTTGATGCCCACGAGCACGTCGTAGACGCCGGCTCGCAGTTCGGTGAGCAGCTCGACGCGCCGCAGGGTGTCGACGTCGGAGTGCAGGTACCGCACGCGGACCCCGGCCTCGGTGAGGAAGTCGGTGAGCTCCTCGGCCATCTTCTTGGTGAGGGTCGTGACGAGCACGCGCTCGTCGCGCTCGGCCCGCAGTCGGATCTCTTCGAGCAGGTCGTCGATCTGCCCCTTCGACGGCTTCACGACGATCTTCGGGTCGACGAGGCCGGTCGGGCGGATGATCTGCTCGACGACGCCGTCGGCCACGCCGAGCTCGTAGCGGCCCGGCGTCGCGGAGAGGTAGACCGACTGGCCGATGCGGTTCTTGAACTCGTCCCACTTGAGCGGGCGGTTGTCGAGCGCGCTCGGCAGGCGGAAGCCGTGCTCGACGAGGGTGCGCTTGCGCGAGGAGTCGCCCTCGTACATCGCCCCGATCTGCGGCACCGTCACGTGGGACTCGTCGATGACGACGAGGAAGTCGTCGGGGAAGTAGTCGAGCAGGCAGTGCGGCGGCTCGCCGGCCGAGCGCCCATCGATGTGCCGCGAGTAGTTCTCGATGCCCGAGCAGAAGCCGATCTGCTCCATCATCTCGAGGTCGAAGGTGGTGCGCATGCGCAGGCGCTGCGCCTCGAGCAGCTTGCCCTCGCGCTCGAGCTCGACGAGCCGCTCGTCGAGCTCGTCGCGGATCGTGCCGATCGCCCGCTGCATCACGTCGGTCGACGCCACGTAGTGCGAGCCCGGGAACACGGGCACCGCGTCGAGCTTCGCCACGACCTGACCGGTCAGCGGGTGGAGGCTGTACAGCGCCTCGATCTCGTCGCCGAACATCTCGATGCGGATCGCGTGCTCTTCGTAGACGGGGATGATCTCGATGGTGTCGCCGCGCACCCGGAAGTTGCCGCGGGAGAAGTCGACGTCGTTGCGCTGGTACTGCATCGAGACGAACTTGCGGATGAGCCAGTCGCGGTCGACCCGCTGGCCGACCTGCAGCGGCATCATGGCGTTCAGGTACTCCTCGGGCGTGCCGAGGCCGTAGATGCAGGAGACGGTCGAGACGACGACCACGTCTCGGCGCGAGAGCAGCGAGTTCGTCGTCGAGTGCCGCAGCCGCTCGACCTCGGCGTTGATCGACGAGTCCTTCTCGATGAAGGTGTCGGTCTGCGGCACGTAGGCCTCTGGCTGGTAGTAGTCGTAGTAGGAGACGAAGTACTCGACCGCGTTGTTCGGCATGAGCTCTCGGAACTCGTTGGCGAGCTGCGCGGCGAGCGTCTTGTTGTGGGCCAGCACCAGCGTGGGGCGCTGCACCTGCTCGATGAGCCATGCCGTCGTCGCGGACTTGCCCGTGCCGGTCGCACCGAGCAGCACCACATCGGTCTCACCGGCGTTGACGCGGGCGGCGAGCTCGGCGATCGCCTGCGGTTGGTCGCCGCTCGGACGATACTCGCTGATCACCTCGAAGGGGCGCACGGAACGGGTCGACTCCATGCCTCAAGTCTAGGTTCGGCCACCGACACGGCGGCGGCCCGGAGGCATCCGGGCTCGATCAGGCGCGGGCGGCGCGCTCGGCCGCGATGCGCGACCAGAGCGCATCGGCCTGGCTCATGGTGTGTCCGAGCGAGCCGTCGGTGTCGATGACGACGTCGGCGATCTTCAGTCGCTCGTCGCGGCTCGCCTGCGCGTCGACGCGGGCCTCGGCCTGCAGCGGGTCCAGCCCGCGCTGCTCCACCAGCCGCTCGACCTGCGTGCGCCGCGGAGCGTCGGTCACGACGACGAGGTCGAACGGGTGGTCGACCCTCGCCTCGACGAGCAGCGGCACGTCGTAGACGACGACCGCGTCGGGATCGTCCGCCTCGGCCTTGGCGATGAGCTTCGCGGCGAGCTCGCGCACCGCGGGGTGCACGATCGCGTTGAGCTTCGCTCGCGCTGCCTCGTCGTCGAAGACGACGGCGCCGAGCTTCACCCGGTCGAGCGAGCCGTCGGGGCGCAGCACGCCGGGGCCGAACTCGGCGACGATGGCCGCGAGCGCCGGAGTCCCGGGCTCGACCACCCGCCTGGCCAGCTGGTCGGCGTCGAGGTGCACGGCGCCGTGCTCGTAGAGTCGCCTGGCGACCGTGGACTTGCCCGACGCGATGCCGCCGGTGAGACCGATCAGATACACGTCTCGACTCTAGTCGTGGCAGACTCGGGCGACACGGCCCCGTCCGCGGGCGCGTCGCGACGGGAGGCCGGGCATGCTCGAACTGCTCACCGCGACCGGCTTCGCGCTGGCCGCCGGCCTCAACGCCTGGATCCCGCTCGTGCTGCTCGGCGCGCTCGACCGCTTCACCGGCCTCATCGAGCTGCCCCCGACCTGGTCGTGGCTGGCGAACGAGTGGGTCCTGCTGATCCTCGTCGTGCTGCTCGTGCTCGAGTTCGTGGCCGACAAGGTGCCCGGCCTCGACACGGTGAACGACGTCGTGCAGACCGTCGTCCGGCCGACGGCCGGCGGCATCGCCTTCGGCTCCGGCATCGGCGCGACGACCGTCGCGGTGACCGATCCCGCGACGTTCTTCGCCTCCGATCAGTGGGTCCCGGTCGCGATCGGCATCGGCCTCGCCCTCGTCGTGCACCTGGCGAAGGCGGCGGCCCGTCCCGTGCTGAACGCGGCCACGGGCGGCGTCGCGGCCCCCGTGGCGAGCGTCGCCGAGGACGTCGGCAGCGCGACGCTCGTCCTCGCCGCGATCCTCGCGCCCGTGCTGATCATCGCCGGCATCGCCGGCACGGTCTGGTTCGTCGTCTGGGTCGTGCGTCGACGCCGACGCCGACGGGCCACGCGCGCCGCCGCCTGAGGCATCCGGCGCGATCGCGCCCGGGGCGCTCGAGGTCGCGCCGGGCACGCGAACGGTCGCGACCCGGCGAACGCCGAAGGCCGGCCCCCGAACGGGGACCGGCCTTCGTGAATCGCAGGAGGCGATCAGTTGTTGCTCGAGAGCTTCTCGCGCAGCGCCGCGAGCGACGCGTCGTCGGCGAGGGTGCCCGCGCCGGCCGAGTCGCTCGAGTACGAGGCGCCACCGGCCGAGAACGAGTCGTCGGCGGCCTGAGCGGCGAGCGAAGCGGCGACCTGCTTCTTGTGCGCCTCCCAGCGAGCCTGGGCGGCAGCGTAGTCCTGCTCCCACTTCTCGCGCTGGGCGTCGAAGCCTTCCTTCCACTCGTTCGTCTCGGGGTCGAAGCCCTCGGGGAACTTGTAGTTGCCCTGCTCGTCGTACTCGGTGAGCATGCCGTAGAGGGCCGGGTCGAACTCGGTGCCCTCGGGGTCGACGCCCTCGTTCGCCTGCTTCAGCGAGAGCGAGATGCGGCGACGCTCGAGGTCGATGTCGATGACCTTGACGAAGACCTCTTCGCCGACCGAGACGACCTGCTCGGCCAGCTCGACGTGCTTGCCCGACAGCTCCGAGATGTGCACGAGGCCCTCGATGCCGTCCGCGACGCGAACGAACGCGCCGAACGGGACGAGCTTGGTGACCTTGCCCGGCGCGACCTGACCGATCGCGTGGGTGCGGGCGAAGACCTGCCAGGGGTCCTCCTGCGTCGCCTTGAGCGAGAGCGAGACGCGCTCGCGGTCGAGCTCGACGGAGAGCACCTCGACGGTGACCTCCTGGCCGACCTCGACGACCTCGCTGGCGTGCTCGATGTGCTTCCACGAGAGCTCGGAGACGTGCACCAGGCCGTCGACGCCGCCGAGGTCGACGAACGCGCCGAAGTTGACGATCGACGAGATGACGCCCTTGCGGATCTGCCCCGGGTGGAGGTTCGCGAGGAAGGTCGAGCGCGACTCCGACTGGGTCTGCTCGAGCAGGGCACGGCGCGACAGGACCACGTTGTTGCGGTTCTTGTCGAGCTCGAGGATCTTCGCCTCGAGCTCCTGGCCGAGGTACGGCGTGAGGTCGCGCACGCGGCGCAGCTCGATGAGCGAGGCGGGGAGGAAGCCGCGGAGGCCGATGTCGACGATGAGGCCGCCCTTGACGACCTCGATGACCGAACCGGTCACGACGCCGTCGGACTCCTTGATCTTCTCCACGTCGCCCCAGGCGCGCTCGTACTGGGCGCGCTTCTTCGACAGGATGAGGCGGCCTTCCTTGTCCTCCTTCTGGAGAACGAGGGCCTCGACGGTGTCGCCGACCTCGACGACCTCGGTGGGGTCGACGTCGTGCTTGATGGAAAGCTCGCGCGAGGGGATGACACCCTCGGTCTTGTAGCCGACGTCGAGGAGGACCTCGTCGCGGTCGATCTTCACCACGGTGCCCTCGATGAGGTCGCCGTCGTTGAAGAACTTGAGCGTCTTCTCGACCGCGGCGAGGAAATCGTCAGCAGATCCGATGTCGTTGATCGCGACCTGCTTGGGCGCCTTGGTCGTTGCGGTTGTCATGAAGTGAATGCTCCGAATGGACAGAATCAGGCCCGGCGCGTTGGTAGAGCGAATGTTTGGTTCCGCGGCGGGCATGCGGACAGGGATGTCACACGAGTGACGGTCCATCCTAACGGATTCCGAGCACGAGCGGCAAACGAGCCCCGTGGCGAGCTGCGAGGCGGAGCGGGATGCCTCTCGACCGAGGCATCCCGCCGCCCGTCAGCCGAGGATCGCCGACTTCAGGGTGTCGAGGCCGACGCCGCCGAGCGCGAGCGCCCGGCTGTGGAAGCGCCGGATGTCGAAGTCGGCGCCCTCGCGGAGGCGCACCTCGTCGCGGAGCTGCTCCCAGATGCGCTGGCCGACCTTGTAGGAGGGCGCCTGCCCGGGCCAGCCGAGGTAGCGGTTGACCTCGAAGGTGATGAAGCCGTCGTTCATGGCCACGTTCTCGCCCATGAACTCGAAGGCGTACTCCCCCGTCCACACGCCCTGGCCGTCGGGGCGCTGCTTGCCGAGGTGCACGCCGATGTCGAGCACGACGCGGGCCGCGCGCATGCGCTGGCCGTCGAGCATGCCGAGCCGGTCGGCCGGGTCGTCGAGGTAGCCGAGCTCCTGCATCAGGCGTTCGGCGTAGAGCGCCCAGCCCTCGGCGTGCCCCGAGGTGCCGGCCAGCTGGCGGCGCCAGAGGTTCAGCGTGCCGCGGTTGACGACGGCCTGCCCGATCTGCAGGTGATGACCGGGGACGCCCTCGTGGTAGACCGTCGTCAGCTCGCGCCAGGTGTCGAACTCGGTGACGCCCTCGGGGACCGACCACCACATCCGACCGGGACGGGAGAAGTCGTCGCTCGGCCCCGTGTAGTAGATGCCGCCCTCCTGCGTGGGGGCGATCATGCACTCGAGCGTGCGGATCTCGTCGGGGATGTCGAACTGCGTGGCGGCGAGCTCGGCCACGGCGCGGTCGCTCGTCTCCTGCATCCAGCGCTGCAGCGCCTCGGTGCCGACGAGCTTGCGCGCCGGATCGGCCTCGAGGTGCGCGATCGCCTCGCGCACCGACGCCCCCGGGAGGATCTCGCGGGCGATCGACTCCTGCTCGGCGACCATGCGCGCGAGCTCCTCGATGCCCCACTCGTACGTCTCGTCGAGGTCGACGACCGCGCCGAGGAAGTGACGCGACTGCAGGGCGTAGATCTCGCGACCGACCGCGTCGACCTCGCCGGCGGCGGGCGAGAGCTCGCCCTCGAGGAACTCGGCGAGACCGCGGTAGGCGTCGGCCGCACCAGCCGCGGCGCGCTCGAGGTCGCGGCGGAGCGACTCGGGAAGCTCCCCCTCGCCCGCGCTCGCGCCCCCCGCGAAGTCCGCGAAGAAGCCGTCGCTCGCAGCGTTGCGACGCGCCTGGGCCGCCACCTCGCGCACCTGGCGACGTGCGGGCACCACGCCGCGACGGATGCCTTCGCGCAGCGTCTCGACGTACCCCGCGACGGCCTCGGGCACCGCGCCGAGACGCGTCCCGATGCGAGACCAGTCGTCGACCGTCGCCGTCGGCATGAGGTCGAAGATCTCTCGGATCTCCTGCGCGGGGCTCGCGATCACGTTGAGGTCGCGCAGGTGCAGCTCGGCCGCGTCGGACTCGAGCGAGAGCTCGAGCTCGCTGCCGAGGTCGGTGCGCGTGACGTGGTCGACCGCGTCGACGACCTCGGCGGCGCGCAGTTCGGCCAGCACGGCGCGGGTGGCGTCGACCCGCGCCGTATGGCCCTCGGGCGAGTAGTCGGGCAGGCGGTCGTCGGCGTCGGTGCGGCCGATGTACGTTCCCACGGTCGGATTCAGTTCGACGAGCGTGTCGACCCATCGTTCTGCGATGCGGTCGGTGTCCGTCTGCGTGCGTTCTGCCATGAGGGCGAGCCTATCCGCCGTGCGGGGCGGGACGGACGAGGCGGCTCAGTGCGCCGCGTCGTCCCAGTCGCGCCCCCGCCCGACCTGCACGTCGAGCGGCACCAGCAGGTCGGCTGCGCCCGCCATGCGCTCGCGCACGATCTGCTCGAGCGCGTCGGACTCGCCAGGGGCGGCCTCGAAGATGAGCTCGTCGTGCACCTGCAGCAGCATGCGCGAGCGCAGCCCCTGCTCGCGGACCTCCCGCTCGATGCCCGTCATGGCGATCTTGATGATGTCGGCCGCCGAGCCCTGGATGGGCGAGTTGAGCGCCGCGCGCTCGGCGTTCTCGCGGTGCACCCGGTTGGGGCTGTTCAGGTCGGGGAACGGGCGACGGCGGCCGAAGATCGTCTCGGTGTAGCCGTCGATCTTGGCCTGCTCGACGACGCCGCGGAGGTAGTCGCGCACCGCGCCGAAGCGCTCGAAGTAGTCCTTCATGAGCTGCGTGGCCTCGGCGCGGTCGATGCGCAGCTGCTTCGAGAGCCCGAACGCGCTGAGCCCGTACGCGAGGCCGTACGACATCGCCTTGACCTTGGTGCGCATGAGCGGGGTGACGTCGGCGGGGTCGACCGAGAAGATGCGGGCACCCACGAAGCGGTGCAGGTCTTCGCCGGCGTTGAAGGCCTCGATCAGCCCGGGGTCGCCAGAGAGGTGCGCCATGATGCGCATCTCGATCTGCGAGTAGTCGGCCGTCAGCAGCTCCGCGTACTCGCTCCCGTGGCGGAACGCGACGCGGATGCGGCGACCGTCCTCGGTGCGGATCGGGATGTTCTGCAGGTTCGGATCGTTCGACGACATGCGCCCCGTCGCCGCGCCGATCTGGCCGTAGCTCGTGTGGATCCGGCCGTCGGCGGCGATCGACTTGTCGAGCGACTCGACGATCTGGCGGAGCTTCGTCGCGTCGCGGTGCTCGAGCAGCAGACCCAGGAAGGGATGCGGGTTGGACTCCTGCAGGTCGGCGAGCGCACCGGCGTCGGTCGTGTAGCCCGTCTTCGTCGCCCGCGTCTTCGGCATGCCGAGCTGGTCGAACAGCACCTCCTGCAGCTGCTTGGGCGAACCGAGGTTCACCTCGCGGCCGATCTCGGCGTACGCCGCCTGGGCGAGCGCGGCCGCGCGCTCGCCCAGCTCGCTCGAGAGCGCGGCCAGCGCCTCGTGGTCGACGTCCACGCCGCGCAGCTCCATCGCGGCGAGCACCGGCACGAGGGGCATCTCGATCTCGGCGAGCACGCGCTTCGGGCCCTCGGCGAGGGCGGCGAGCACGACGGGTGCGAGGCGCAGCGTGTACCAGGCGAGCTCGGGGGCACCCGAGTCGGTGCCCTCCTCCGGGACGAGGAGCGAGGGGTCGGCAGTGGGCACGGTCTCGCCGAGGTAGCGGTCGACGAGGTCTGCGAGGCTCTTCTCGGTGAGGCTCGGACGCACGAGCCAGGCGGCCAGCAGCGGGTCGAGCACGAGCCCGTCGACCGCGAGCCCGGCCCGCAGCAGCGCCTTGAGCTGCGGCTTCGCCTCGGTCATGACCTTCGGCGCGTCGCTCGCCAGCCAGGCCTCGAACGGGGCGTAGTCGGCGCGGCCCGGCTGCCAGGCGAGCTCGACCGTCTCGTCGGCGGTGGCGACGCCGATCGTGACGATCTCGCCGGCGGCCGTCTCGACGTGCAGGCCGAGCCCGGCCGGGGAGGTCGCGACGGCGCGCTCGAGCCAGGTCGCGAGCTCCTCGTCGAGCAGG
>JBDIAF010000002.1:0-24606 GCA_039812245.1 Agromyces sp.
GCTCGGCGGCGACCGCGGCCGAGCGCGCGGCGCCGTCGGCGTCGGTCAGGATCGCGACCGCACCGCGCGCCGCGGCCTCGGCGGCGAAGTCGGCGCCGTGAGCGTTGCGGCCGGGCACGCCGACGTAGAGGTCGCCAGCCTGCACGGTGCGGCTCGAGAGCGAGACGCCGGTCACGTCGAGTCCGTCGATGTCGCCGCGCACCTCCAGGCCGAATTCCGCGGCGAGGCCGCGGAGTGACCTGGGATTCGGATGCTGCGGCCGGAGTGCCGTCGGAGGCGAGCCGGTCACGAATCCAACTTTCTCACCAGCTTGCTGGCAGTTCGGGCGCGGGGGCGCCGGATGGAACGGTCCGATACTTCTTCAGCACCTGGCTCATCACATCTCGGAAGACGGGAGCGGATGCGGCGGACGAGTTCATCTTAACGGCATCGAAGATGCTCACCGAAACGACGAACTGCGGATCGTCGGCCGGAGCGTAGCCCGACACCGACACGAGGTACTCGTGGCGGTAGCCGCCCTCGCCGTCGGGGACCTGCGCCGTACCGGTCTTCGCGGCGACCCGATAGCCGGGGATCTCCCACTGGTCGGCCAGCCACCCCTCGAGGTAGACCCGCTCGAGCATGGCCGTGGTCTCGTCGGCGGCCGCCGGCGAGACCACCTCGCGCGG
The DNA here is from genome assembly GCA_039812245.1 of Agromyces sp. Taxonomy (GTDB): domain Bacteria; phylum Actinomycetota; class Actinomycetes; order Actinomycetales; family Microbacteriaceae; genus Agromyces. The sequence continues at coordinate 669 of JBDIAF010000002.1, forward strand.
CGTGGCGTCGGGCACGCCGGTCACGGTGCCGTCGGCGTGCTCGCAGCCGGCGACGAGCTGCACGGGCATCCTGACGCCGTGGTTCGCGAGCGTCTGGTAGACGCTCGCGATCTGCACCGCCGTGGTCGTCAGGCCCTGGCCGAACATGGTCGCGTACCTGGTCTGGTCGTCGGGCCAGTCCGGCCCGCCGTTGAGGTCGCCGGATGCCTCGGCCGGGAAGCCGACCTCGCTCGGGCTGCCCAGGCCGAAGTCGACCATGTCCTGGTAGCGCTGCTCGTCGCTGACGAGCTCGCCGAACTGCGACATGCCGGTGTTCGAGGACTCGACGAGCACGCCGGTCAGGGTGAGCCGCTGATCGTCGTGGAAGGCCGAGTCGTTGATGTCGGCATCGCCGAGGTAGATGCGGTAGGGCGCGACGACCTCGCTGGTCGGGCCCGCCTTGCCCGCGTCGATCACCGACGCCGCGGTGAGCGCCTTGAACGTCGAGCCGGGCTCGAAGGGGTCGGTGAAGGCGCGCGAGCCGCGATCCTCCTCGGCGACGGCCGACGGGTCGTTCGGGTCGACGGTGGGCACGTCGGCGACGGCGAGCAGCTTGCCGGTCTTGGCGTCCATGACGGTCACCATGCCCCACGCCGCGCCGACCTCGTCGATGCGGGCGGCCAGGATTCGCTGCACCTCCCACTGCAGGTCGGCGTCGATCGTGAGCTTCAGCGTGCCGCCCGGCTCGGCCTGCTTGATCGTGCGCTCGCTGCCTGGGATGTCGACCCAGTCCTCGAGGGAGTGCAACGCCGTCGTCTTGCCGTCCACGCCGGCGAGGCACTGGTCCTGCGCGAGCTCGAGGCCGGCCTGCGGCTCGCCGTTGTCGGCCTGGACGAAGCCGATGAGGTTGCCCGCCACGGCGCCGTTGGGGTACGTGCGGCCCGGACGGGGGTCGGTGTACACCCACGGGATGCCGAGCGCCTTGATCTTGTCGTAGCTCGCGATGTCGACCTGCTTCGCGACGAGCTCCCAGTTGTCGTCGGGATCGGCCGCGAGCGCCGCGGCGATCGCGCCCGTGATCTGCTCGGCGGGGATGCCGATCGCCGCACCGAGGTCGGCCGCGCCCCGAGCGAGCTGACCCGGGTCGTCGGCCTCGCCGGCCTGGGCCTGCGCCGGCGAGACGGTCACCTCGTAGCGCATGACGCTGCCGGCGAGCACCGTGCCGTTCGCGTCGACGATATCGCCGCGCGCCCCGTAGACGGTGTTCTCGACGCTGCGCACCTGCTCGGCCTCGGCGTTGTACTCGTCGGCTCGCACGACCTGGATCTCGACGAGCTTGACGACGAAGACCGCGACGAACGCGACCAGCAGCGCGCCGGCGATCACCACGCGCCGCATCGGGTATCGGCTCGTGTTCTTCATGCCTCGAATGCCCCCAGGTGGATCAGTGCGTCGCGGGGGTCGGCAGCGCCCCCGCCGGCGGGGCGACCGGGGCCTGCCCGGCCGGCGCCTCGGCCGATCCCTCTGCCGCATTCTCACCCGCCGCCGGCTCGTTCACGAGCGGCACGTCGGCGATGAGCGAATTCGGGACGAGCGGCACGGATCCCTCGACCCCGCCGCTCGCGGCCTGCGGCACGCCGAGCACGGCTCCGTCGGAGAGGCGCAGGTAGACCGGGTTGGTGTTCGGCACCATGCCGAGCTCCTCGGCGTTGCGGGCGAGGTTCTGCGGCGACTGCAGGGCGTCGAGCTGCTCGCGCACGAGCTGGGCGTCGCGGTCGACCTTCGCCTGCTCCATCCGCAGCGAGTCGAGCTCGTAGGCCCCCTGGGTCATCGCCACCGAGAGCACGAGCTGCGCGGCGGCGACGGCGAGGATCGCCCCGAGCGCGATGATCGCGTAGCTGAGCCGGGGCTTGACGCGGCCCGCCGCGCGGGCCGGCACGAGGCGGAGGCGTCGGGCCGGCGTCGGCTCGGGCGCCCCGCGGAGCGGCTTCGGCAGGGACTGGGCGGGCACAGCGCTCATGACGCCCTCCTCACTCGTTCGGCGGCACGCAGTCGCACCGGCTTCGCACGGGGGTTCTCGGCCTGCTCGGCCTCGCTCGCGAGCTCGGCGCCGCGGACGAGCAGCCTGAACTGCGGGCGGTGCTCGGGCAGCTCCATCGGCAGGCCCGCCGGGGCCGTGGACGACGAGGCCGCCTGCAGCTCCCGCTTGACGAGGCGGTCCTCGAGCGACTGGTACGAGAGCACGACGATGCGGCCGCCCACGGCTATGCGGTCGAGCGCGGCGGGTACCGCCGCCTCGAGCACCGAGAGCTCCTCGTTCACCTCGATGCGCAGCGCCTGGAACACGCGCTTCGCGGGGTGGCCCTGACGCTGGATCGCGACCGGTGTCGCGTCGTGCAGGATCTGCACGAGCTCGCCCGACCGGGTGATCGGATGCTCGGCCCTGGCGCGCACGATCGCGCGCGCGTATCGGGCGGCCAGCTTCTCCTCGCCGTAGTCGAGGAAGATCCGGCGCAGCTCCTCCTCGCTCTCCTCGGCGATGACCTCGGCCGCGGTGCGCCCGCGGGTGGAGTCCATGCGCATGTCGAGCGGGGCGTCCTTCGCGTAGGCGAAGCCTCGCTCGGCGCGGTCGAGTTGCAGCGAGGAGACGCCGAGGTCGAAGAGCACGCCCTGGACCTCGGAGTAGCCCTCGGCGCGGATCGCCTCCGCGATGCCGTCGTACACCGTGTGGACGAAGCGCGCCCGGTCGCCGAACGGCGCCAGCCGCTCGCGGGCGATCGCGAGCGCGTCGGTGTCGCGGTCGAGGCCGATCACGGTGAGCTCGGGGAAGCGCTCGAGGAAGGCGCGGCTGTGCCCGCCCATCCCGAGCGTGGCGTCGACGAGCACCGCCCCGGGCGCCTCGAGGGCGGGGGCGAGCAGCTCGAGCGTGCGCTCGAGCATGACGGGGGTGTGGATGCGTTCGATGTCCATGATTCGTTTCCGGTTCCGGGGCCTCGGGTCCTGATCCCCATCCGTGGTCCTGATGCGGGGAAGTGCACCAGGCGCAACGGCTGGGAGTCAGCGCCCGAGGACTCAGAAGAGTCCGGGAATCACCTCCTCCGCCGTCTCCGCGAAGGCCGCCTCCTGCTCGTCGAGGTACGTCTGCCACGCCTCGGCGTCCCAGATCTCCACCCGGCTGCCGGCGCCGATGACCGCGAGGTCTCGGCCGAGCCCCGCGTAGCTGCGGAGCGTGGCGGGGATGGTGACCCGGTGCTGCTTGTCGGGGGTCTCCGCGGATGCCCCCGAAAGGAAGACGCGCATGTAGTCGCGCGCCTGCTTGCTCGTCACGGGGGCCTGGCGGATCTTGTCGCTCATCTGCTCGAACTCCCGTGCGCTGAACACGTAGATGCAGCGCTCCTGCCCGCGCGTGAGCACGAGGCCGGTCGAGAGCTCCTCCCGGAACTTCGCCGGAAGAATGACGCGACCTTTCTCATCGAGCTTCGGTTCGTAGGTCCCGAGGAACATCACGCCACCCCCTTTCCTCCGGCCAGGATCCAGGTGGCTCCACTTTACTCCACAGTCATCCACGAATCAACGATGATCGCTCGTGATTCGCGGTCTTTCGGTCAGACAGCCCCGGAATCACGCCGCAGTTCGGGGTGGTGGAAGGTGGAGGGAAATCGAGCGAAGTGGGCCTCGATGCATCCGATCAGGGCGAGATCGGGATGCCTCGGCGGTGGCGCGACCGCGCCGGCGCACGAAAAAACGGGCCGATCCCGAAGATCGGCCCGTCAGTGGCGGGAAGTGGAGGGGGCGGTGGAGCGCCTACTCGTGACCGTCCTGGCGGCGGTCCCAGCGCTCGTTCAGCCGGTCCATGAAGCCGCCGTGCGGCTTCGGCTTGGCGCGCTGCGCGTCGACCGGGTCGAGCGGCGAGCGCTTCGCGGCCCCCCGACGCGAGGGCGTGATGGCGAGCAGCACGCCGGCGAACATCACGGCGAAGCCGAGGATGCCGACGATCGGCAGCTGCAGGGCGACGCCGGCGATGAGCGCACCGATGCCGGCGAGTGCGAGCAGGACCCCGAGGACGACCCGACGGTAGTCGATGCCACCGCGCCGGCCGCCGACGGCCTGCACGAAATCGGCGTCATTGCGATAGAGGTTGCGCTCCATCTCTTCGAGAAGGCGCTGCTCCTGCTCTGAAAGCGGCATCTCATTCCCCCTCGGTTTCGGGTACGACGTCCTCCGTCGATTCTAACGCCGCGCCGCCTCGCTAGGCTAGGCGGGTGGCACACGGTTCCCGGCTCGTCGACCTCGTTCAAGACCGCATCGAGGATTTCCTCGCCGACCGCACCTCCATTCTCGACTCCGTCTCGCCCGACCTGGCGCCGCTCGGCGCATTCTCGAAGCGCTTTCTCAGCGGGGGCAAGCGCTTCCGCGCGCTCTTCTGCTACTGGGGCTGGCAGGCGGTCGCCTCGCGCGGCTTCGACCCGCTCGGCGACGATCCGACGCCCGACCTCTCCCCCATCGTCGCGGCCGCGTCGGCGCTCGAGCTCTTCCACGCTGCCGCGCTGCTGCACGACGACATCATCGACAACTCCGACACCCGCCGCGCCGGGCCGAGCGCGCATCGCCTCTTCGAGCGGCTGCACCGCGATTCCGGGTGGGCCGGCGACGGCGAGCAGTTCGGCCGGGCCGCGGCGATCCTGCTCGGCGACCTGCTGCTCGGCTGGAGCGACGAGCTGCTCGACGAGGGGCTCGAGCTCCTCGCCGACCGCGCCGACGCGCGTGCGGCCCGATCGGAGTTCGTGCGCATGCGCACCGAGGTCACGGCGGGGCAGTACCTCGACATCCTCGAGGAGCGCGCCTGGCTCGTGCAGCCCGACGACGAGCAGCGACTCCGCGCCGAACGCGTCATCGTCTACAAGGCGGCGAAGTACAGCGTCGAGGCTCCCCTCGCGATCGGCGCGGCGATCGGCGGGGCCGCGCCGGAACAGACGGCCGCCCTTCGCGCATTCGGCCTGCCGCTCGGCATCGCGTACCAGCTGCGCGACGACCTGCTCGGCGTGTTCGGCGACCCAGAGCTCACCGGCAAGCCCGCGGGCGACGACCTGCGCGAGGGCAAGCGCACGATGCTGATCGCGGTCGCCCGCGAGCGACTCGCTCCGGGCACCCGGCGCCTGCTCGACGAGCTGCTCGGCGACGCCGACCTCGACGCCGACCAGGTGCGCATGCTGCAGCACACGCTCACCGAGTGCGGGGCGGTCGACGAGATCGAGTCCCTCATCGCGAAGCAGTTGCGGTCGGCGACCGCAGCGCTCGAGCGTGCGCCGATCGGCGAGCGGGCCCGCGGCGAGCTCTCGGCACTCGCACGCTCGGTGGCGCAGCGCGTCAGCTGACGCGGCAGATCGTGCGCCCGCCGGCCGCGTCGAGCACGCGACGACGGGTCGCCGGGATCAGGCCAGCGCCTGGGCGACCCGACGCACCTCGGCCTTGCGGCCGGCGCGCAGCGCCTCGATCGGCGAGACGCCGAGGCTGTCCTCGGTCTCGAGCAGCCACTCGAGCGCCTCGGCGTCGCTGAACCCCGCGTCGTGCAGCACGATCGCGGTGCCGTGCAGCTCGGGCAGCGCGGCCCCGTCGCGCACGAAGAGCGCCGGCACCTTCAGCACGCCGTCGATGCGAGCGGCGAGCAGGTAGCGCTCGTCGATGAGCCGGCGCACCCGGCCCGGCGTCGTGTCGAAGAGCTCGACGAGCTCGGGAACGGTCAGCCACTCGGTCGCAGGCGTTTCGGTCACACGACCACCCTGCCATGCCGGGTCGCCATCGCGGAACCTCGCGATCGGGTCCCGCGCCACGCGGGCGAGGCCGTTGACTCGATCCGATCGCTGTGCGACCGTGACGAGCAGCCGGTGCAGTCAGCCGACGAGGGGAACGCGATGACGACACCACGACCTCGGGCCCGATCCGCCCGATCCGATGGCGAGTCGACGGACGGCGCGGCGCGCTCCGCGGCCCCACGGCCGAGCCTCCGTTCGCGGGCGATCGCGCTGCCGATCGCCGTGCTGAGCTCGATCGCCGTCGCCCTGGGCATCGCCCAGCCGGCCGACGCCGCGCCGCAGCCGCCGAAGCGGCAGCCGAAGGCGAAGTCGAACCCGGCAGGCGGGATCGGCGCCGCCGCGGCGGCGGCCGAGGCGGTGCCCGCAGAGGTGGTCGTGGCGGACGGCGACACGGTCAGCTCGATCGCCGAGCGCTTCGGCCTATCGACCGCGGAGGTGCTCGCAGCGAACGGGCTCGGCTGGTCGAGCCTGATCTTCCCGGGCCAGCGCCTCGTGCTCCCCGGCGGCGCGGCCCCCGTCGAGCCGGTCGCGACCGGCGCGCCCGAGATCGCCAGGCATGCCGTCGCGGCCGGCGAGACGCTGAGCGGCATCGCGGCGCAGTACGGCGTCGAGCTCGATCAGCTGCTCAGCGTCAACGGGCTGAGCCGCGAGAGCCTGATCTTCCCCGGCCAGCAGGTCGTGCTCCCCGGGCCCGCCCCGGTGCCGACGCTCGCGCCCGAGGCGCCGTCCCCCGACGGCGCGACGCCGGCCGAGCAGGTGACGGTCGTCGAGGGCGACACCGCGTGGGGCATCGCCGAGGCCGTGGGCGTCGACCTCGACGCACTGCTGGCCGCCAACGGCCTCGACCGCGACTCGACGCTGCAGCCCGGTCAGGTGCTCGTCGTGCCACGCGCCGTGCGCGCGACGCTCGCGGCCTCGGTCAGCGTCGTGCTCACCGACGAGATGCGCCAGAACGCGAAGATCGTCATCGACGTCGGCCGCTCCCTCGGAGTGCCCGATCAGGGCATCGTCGTCGCGCTGGCCGCCGCCGCCCAGGAATCGGGCCTGCGCAACGTGCACCACGGCGACCTGGACTCGCTCGGGCTGTTCCAGCAGCGCCCGAGCCAGGGCTGGGGCACCGTCGAGCAGGTGCTCGACCCCGTGCGGGCGGCGACCGCCTTCTACGGCGGCGCGGCGAACCCCAACCCGGGCGCGACGGCCGGGCTGCTCGACATTCCCGGATGGGAATCCATGAGCGTCACCCAGGCCGCGCAGGCCGTGCAGCAGAGCGCGTACCCCGACCACTACGCGAAGTGGGAGCAGTCGGCGCGGGCCTGGCTCTCGGAGCTCGGCTGAGCCGAGGCGGCCCGGATCGCCGGCAGGCCCGGCAGCGGGTCACGATGGCGTTTCGATCGGCGCGCCGACGGCGGTTCGAGCCCGGCGCGGCATATGCGTCTTCGTAGACTCCTACGGTGACCACTGCGCCCGTCGACCCGATGCTCGGCCGTCTCATCGACGGCCGGTACCAGGTGCGCTCGCGGATCGCCCGCGGCGGCATGGCCACCGTCTACCTCGCGACCGATCTCCGCCTCGAGCGGCGGGTCGCGATCAAGATCATGCACGGCCACCTCGCCGACGACAACACCTTCAAGACGCGCTTCGTGCAGGAGGCGCGCTCGGCCGCGCGACTGGCACACCCCAACGTCGTGAACGTCTTCGACCAGGGCCAGGACGCCGACATGGCGTATCTCGTCATGGAGTACCTGCCGGGCATCACGCTGCGCGACCTGCTGAAGGACTACAAGCGCCTCACGCCCGAGCAGACGGTCGACATCATGGACGCGGTGCTCGCGGGTCTCGCGGCGGCGCACAAGGCGGGCATCGTGCACCGCGACCTCAAGCCCGAGAACGTGCTGCTCGCCGACGACGGTCGCATCAAGCTCGGCGACTTCGGCCTCGCCCGCGCCGCGAGCGCGAACACCGCCACCGGCCAGGCGCTGCTCGGCACGATCGCCTACCTCTCCCCCGAGCTCGTGACCCGCGGCGTCGCCGACGCCCGCAGCGACATCTACGCCGTCGGCATCATGATGTACGAGATGCTCACCGGCGAGCAGCCCTACGTGGGCGAGGCGCCCATGCAGATCGCCTACCAGCACGCCAACGACTCGGTGCCGCCGCCGAGCGCCAAGCACCCCGGTGTGCCGCCCGAGCTCGACGAGCTCGTGCTCTGGGCGACGGCGCGCGACCCCGAGCAGCGGCCGGCCGACGCCCGTGCGATGCTCGACCGCCTGCGCGAGGTCGAGCCGGCGGTGCGCGGGTCGCGCCCGGGCGACGCCTACCAGCCGACGATGGTGCTGGGCGATGTGCAGCACGTCGCCACCGCCGAGACGAGCATCCTGAACCCGGCCGCCGCAGCGGCGCTCGCGCCGCTGCCCACGGCCGTCGCCGCACCCGAGCCGGGCGAGGAGTCGGCGGCCCTTGCGGTCGGCGCCGCTCGACGCAAGCGCAAGGGCTACTGGCTGTTCGCGCTCGTGCTGCTGCTGACCGGGCTCGCCGCCGGCACAGGCTGGTACTTCGGCGCCGGCCCCGGCGCCCTCGCCTCGGTGCCGCCCACGGCGAACCTCGCACCGGATGCGGCAGAGCAGGTGCTCGAGGAATCGGGCTTCACGGTCGAGCTCGCCGAGCGCAACGACCCGGTCGTCGCGAAGGGACTCGTGTCCGGCACCGACCCGGCAGAGGGCGCCCAGGCGAAGCGCGGCTCGCTCGTCACGCTCTTCGTCTCGCTCGGGCCACGCATCCTGGCGGTGCCCGACGTGGTCGGCGCGCCCGAGGCCGAGGCGCGGGCCGCCCTGACCGACTTCAAGGTCGCCGCCCAGGCCGCGCACCAGTTCGACGACGAGTTCGCGGCGGGCGAGGTCATCGCCCTGCTCGACGGCGACGGCAACCCGCTGCCCGCCGAGTACCCCGAGCAGGCGCCCGTCACGCTCCTCGTCTCGTCGGGCCCCGTCCCCGACGTCGTGGGTCTCACCGCGGCCGAGGCCGAGGCCGCGCTCGGCACGGCCGGGCTCGCCTTCAGCTACGCCGAGGCCGTCTTCGACAACACGGGCGAGGTGCCCGCCGACCACGTCCTGTCCGCCGAGACCACGACCGATCCGGTGCGCCCCGGCGACTCGATCACGCTCACCCTCTCGAAGGGGCAGGATCTCGTCGCGGTGCCCAACGTCGTCGGCGGCAACATGGCGGACGCCGTGCAGAAGCTGAAGGACGCCGGCTTCACGGTGGAGTACAACTTCCCGGACGCGCTGCTCGGCTTCGCCACGGTGAAGTCGCAGGATCCGGCCGGCGACGCGCAGGCGGTGCGCGGCAGTTCGGTCAAGCTCGTCGGCTCGCTCACGCTCTGAGCCCGCGCCGCGGCCCGTGCCTCGGGCTGCGCGGTCGGCTCCTGCGCGTCGGCTCGGGTGCTCCTCCGCTCGGCCAGCCGACCTATCGGACGACGAACGGCGGATGCCTCGAGGCATCCGCCGTTCGTCGGTCGGGGTCGCGACTCAGCGGGCGGCGAGCTCCTCGGCCACGAGGAACGCGAGCTCGAGCGACTGCATGTGGTTCAGGCGCGGGTCGCACAGCGACTCGTAGCGGGTCGCGAGGGTCGCCTCGTCGATCTGCTCGGAGCCGCCCAGGCACTCGGTGACGTCGTCGCCGGTGAGCTCGACGTGGATGCCGCCCGGGTGGGTGCCGGCGGCGCGGTGCGCCTCGAAGAAGCCCTTCACCTCGTCGACCACGTCGTCGAAGCGACGCGTCTTGTAGCCGGTGGGCGTCGTGATGCCGTTGCCGTGCATGGGGTCGGTCACCCACAGCGGCTGGGCGTCGGACGCCTTGATCGCCTCGAGCAGGGGCGGCAGCGCCTCGCGGATCCTGCCCGCGCCCATCCGGGTGATGAAGGTGAGTCGGCCGGGCTCGCGGTTCGGGTCGAGCTTCTCCACGAGCTGGAGCATCGTCTCGGGCGTCGTCGTCGGCCCGAGCTTCACGCCGATGGGGTTGCGCACGCGCGAGAGGAAGTCGACGTGCGCACCGTCGAGCTCGCGGGTGCGCTCGCCGATCCAGATGAAGTGCCCGCTCGTGACGTACGGCGTGCCGGTGCGCGAGTCGATGCGCGTCATCGGACGCTCGTAGTCCATCAGCAGGCCCTCGTGGCCCGTGTAGAACTCGGTGTGCTTGAGCGCCTCGAAGTCTGCGCCGCAGGCGTCCATGAACTTCACGGCGCGGTCGATCTCGCGCGCCATCTGCTCGTAGCGCGCGTTCGCCGGGTTCTGCGCGAAGCCCTGGTTCCACTGGTGGACCTGGCGCAGGTCGGCGAAGCCGCCCTGCGTGAACGCGCGGATGAGGTTCAGCGTCGAGGCCGCCGTGTGGTAGCCGCGGATGAGGCGGCCCGGGTCGGCCTGGCGCGACGCCGGCGTGAAGTCGTAGCCGTTCACGACGTCGCCCCGGTACGCGGGCAGCGTCACATCGCCGCGCGTCTCGGTGTCGCTCGACCGGGGCTTGGCGAACTGGCCGGCCATGCGGCCCATCTTCACGACGGGCATCGACGCGCCGTACGTCAGCACGACGGCCATCTGAAGCACCGTCTTCACCCGGTTGCGGATCTGGTCGGCGGTGGCGCCGGCGAAGGTCTCGGCGCAGTCGCCGCCCTGCAGCAGGAACGCCTCGCCGCGCGACGCGGCGGCGAGCCGCTCGCGCATCGTGTCGACCTCGCCGGCGAAGACGAGCGGCGGCAGCGTGGCGAGCTCTTCGGATGCCCGCGCGGCCGCCTCGGGGTCGGGCCACTGCGGCTGCTGCTTGATCGGCAGCTCGCGCCAATAGTCGAGGCCCGCGATCACGGCCGGATCTGCGTTCACGAAGGGCTCGACGAGCTGTACCACTGGAGTGTCCTGAGGGGTCGGCGCGCATGGTGCGCGGAATGGGATGAGGCGCCGCACATCGCGGCGCCGTGGAACGAGCCTACCGCGCCTCGGAGGCCCGTCGTTCCTTGACCGAACTCGCGTACACGTCGACGTATTCCTGGCGGCTCAGCCGCTGGAGCTCGTAGACGAGCTCGTCGGTGACGCTGCGCAGGACGAAGCGATCGCCCTCGAAGCCGTGGAACCGCGAGAAGTCGAGCGGCTCCCCCAGGATGATGCCGACGCGGCGCACCCTCGGCAGCCGGGTGCCGATCGGCATCACCTCGGCCGTGCCGATCATGGCGACGGGGATGACCGGGGCACCCGATTCGAGCACCATCCGCGCGACCCCCGTGCGGCCGCGGTAGAGCTTCGCGTCGGGGCTGCGGGTGCCCTCGGGGTAGATACCGAGGATGCGCCCCTCGCTCAGGACGCGCAGGCCCGTGTTGAGCGAGGCCTCGCTCGCCTTGCCGCCCGAGCGGTCGATCGGCAGCTGACCGGTCGCCTGGAAGAACAGCCTGGTCGCCCAGCCCTTCAGGCCCTTGCCCGTGAAGTACTCGCTCTTCGCGAGGAAGACCACCGGGCGGTCGACCACGAGCGGCAGGAAGATCGAGTCGATGAACGAGAGATGGTTGGACGCCAGGATCACCGGGCCCTCTCCGGGGATCTTCTCGAGCCCGACCACCCACGGTCGGAAGATCGAGAGCAGCAGTGGGCCGACCACGATGTGCTTCATGATCCAGTAGAACACCCGAGCTCCCTGCTTCCTCGTGCACCCCGGCGGGCGCTGTTCAGCCTAGCGATCAGCCGTGCTGCTCGACCCAGACGCGCGCGAGATCGGCCGCGCCGACGACACCGGCGTCGTTGACGAGCTCGGCGATCACGAAGTCGGGCTCGGGGCGATAGCCGCGGGCCGGCAGGTGCTCGAGGTAGGCCTCGCGGATCGGCTGCAGCAGCAGCTCGCCGGCCACCGAGACGCCGCCGCCGAACACGAAGCGCTGCGGGTCGAGCACGGCGGTGAGGCTCGCGGCGGCCTGGCCGAGCCACTGCCCGAGCTGGCGCAGCGCGGCGACGGCGGCCGGGTCGCCGGCCTGGATCAGCTCGCCGACGATGCGCCCGTCGAGCGCGCCGTGCTCGGCCCGCGCCTTCGCGAGCCCCTGGCCGATCCCGCCGGCGTCGGCGATCTCGCCGGCCATGCGCAGCAGCGCGCGACCGGAGCCGTACTGCTCGAGGCATCCGTGCTGACCGCACCCGCACGCCAGGCCGCCCGGGACCACGCGGAGGTGGCCGAGCTCGGCGCCGGCGCCGAAGCCGCCGCGGAAGAGCCGGTCACCGGCGACGACCGCACCGCCGACGCCCGTGCCGATCGTGAGCATGACCATGTCGCTGACGAGGCGGCCGGCGCCGAAGCGGAACTCGGCCCAGCCCGCCGCGTTGGCGTCGTTGTCGACGACGACGATGCCGCCGACCCGTGCCTCGAGCTTCGCGCGGAAGGGCTCGTCGCGCCAGTCGATGTTGGGCGCGTAGTAGATGGTGGACTGCGAGGCGTCGATGAAGCCCGCGGCGGCCACCCCGACCGCCTCGATCGGGCCGGCCGCCCGCTCGTCGGCCCGCAGCCGCTCGATCATCGCGACGACCGCGTCCTCGACGGCGCGCGCGTCGCCCGCCGGCGTCGGCACCCGGTCGTGCGCGACGATCGCGCCGAGCTCGTCGACGATCGCCCCCGCGATCTTCGTGCCGCCGATGTCGATGCCGATCGCGTGCGCCACGAGGCCGCCTTTCAGAAGAAGTGGGAAGTTTCGCGCTCCACAGCCGCCAGGTGGCCGCCGGGGCAACGACTAGAGTGTAGTCAACCCCACGCCGAGGCGGAGTCGCGTCCCGAAACACGTCCGCCTCCCCGGTGCCGAAGGAGCTGCCGTGACCGAATTCGCAACCCCCGCCGTCGTTGCCGCCGACCCGCAGGCGAACACCACCGAACTGCTCGTCGAGCGGGTGCGCGCGACTCCCGACGCCGTACTGTTCTCGCTCCCGACCGCCGACGGCGGCTGGTCGCCCGTGACGGCGAGGGAGTTCCACGAGCAGGTCGTGGCGCTCGCCAAGGGCTTCGTCGCCGCCGGCATCCAGCCGGGCGACAAGATCGGCCTCATGTGCAAGACGCGCTACGAGTGGACCCTCGTCGACTTCGCCGCCTGGTTCGCGGGCGCGATCCTGGTGCCGGTGTACGAGACCAGCTCCCCCGCCCAGGTGCGATGGAACCTCGGGGACTCCGGCGCCGTGGCCGTCATCCTCGAGACGGCAGACCACTTCGCGCGCTTCGACGAGGTGCACCCCGAGCTCCCGGCCATCCGCAACGTCTGGCAGGTCGACCTCGGCGACCTCGACAAGATCGCCGCCTCGGGCGGCGACGTCGACGACGCCGAGATCGAGCGCCGTCGCACGATCGCCAACGCCGACGACATCGCGACGCTCATCTACACCTCCGGCTCGACCGGCAAGCCCAAGGGCTGCGTGCTCACCCACGCGAACTTCGTCGAGCTCTCGCGCAACTCGGCCGTCGCGCTCGACGAGGTCGTGCTCGACCCGAACGGCGCCTCGACGGTGCTGTTCATCACCCTCGCGCACGTGTTCGCCCGGTTCATCTCGGTGCTCTGCGTGCACGCCGGCGTGCGCGTCGGCCACCAGCCCGACACCAAGCAGCTCATGTCGGCGCTCGGCAGCTTCAAGCCGACCTTCCTCCTCGCCGTGCCGCGCGTGTTCGAGAAGGTGTACAACGTCTCCGAGCAGAAGGCCGAGTCGGGCGGCAAGGGCAAGATCTTCCGCGCCGCGGCCGACACGGCCGTCGCGTACTCGACCGCGCTCGAACAGGGCTCGGTTCCCTTCGGCCTGAAGCTCAAGTTCCGCCTGTACGACGCCCTCGTGTTCAAGAAGCTGCGGGCCGCGCTCGGCGGCAACGTCAAGTACGCGGTTTCGGGCTCCGCTCCGCTCGGCGCCCGTCTCGGGCACTTCTACCACGCGCTCGGCATCGCCATCCTCGAGGGCTACGGGCTCACCGAGACCACCGCACCTGCGACGGTGAACCTGCCGAAGCGCTCGAAGATCGGCACCGTCGGCCCGGCGCTGCCCGGCGTCGCCCTGCGGCTCGGCGACGACGGCGAGATCCAGGTGAAGGGCGTCAACGTCTTCAAGGAGTACTGGAAGAACCCCGAGGCCACGGCCGAGGCGTTCGACGGGGAGTGGTTCAAGACGGGCGACATCGGCGCGTTCGACGACGAGGGCTTCCTCACGATCACGGGCCGCAAGAAGGAGATCATCGTCACCGCCGGCGGCAAGAACGTCGCGCCGGCAGCGCTCGAGGACCCGATCCGCGCGAACCCGCTGGTCGGCCAGGTCGTCGTGGTCGGCGACAAGAAGCCGTTCATCGCGGCGCTCGTCACGCTCGACCCCGAGATGCTGCCGGTCTGGCTGAACAACAACGGCGAGGACGCCGGCATGAGCCTCGAAGAGGCCTGCACGAACGAGGCGGTGCGCGCCGAGGTGCAGCGCGCCATCGACGCGGCGAACGAGCTGGTCTCGCGCGCCGAGTCGATCCGCAAGTTCACCATCCTCCCGCTCGAGCTCACCGAGGCGAGCGGTCACCTCACGCCGAAGCTCAGCATCAAGCGCAACATCATCCTCGAGGACTTCGCCCCCGTCATCGAGGGCATGTACTCGGGTGCACCCGCGACCGAGGGCATGTCGGCGATGAGCTGATCCCCGCTGACGACGAAGGGGCGCCGCGAGATCGCGGCGCCCCTTCGTCGTCTCGGCGACTCAGAACCAGTCGGACTCCCGCACGGCGCGCATGGCGAGGCGGCGCTCGTCCTTCTCGAGCCGGTCGAGGTAGAGGATGCCGTCGAGGTGGTCGGTCTCGTGCTGCAGCGCCTGGGCCATGAGGCCGGTGCCCTCGAGCTCGATCTCCGCGCCCTCGAGGTCGATCCCGCGCACCCGCGCGTAGGGATGCCTGGGCGTCTTGTGCCAGAGGCCGGGCACCGAGAGGCAGCCCTCGTCGACGAGTTCCTTCTCTCCGCGCACCTCGACGAGCACGGGGTTCAGCACGTAGCCCACCTCGCCGTCGACGTTGTAACTGAACGCCCGCACGTTGACGCCGATCTGGGGAGCGGCGACACCGGCCCGACCGGGCAGACGCACCGAGTCCACGAGGTCGGCGACGAGCGCGCGCACCCCCTCGTCGATCTGCTCGACGGGCAGCGAGACCGCCTTCAGCACTGGGTCTCCGAACACGCGGATGGGACGTTCGGCCACTGGGTCACTCCATTCGGTTCCCGCCTGCTGGCGGGCGTCGGCGCACGCGACCGTGCTGACGGCCGGGTTCGAGGTCTGGGGTGCGAGCCGAGCGGGCTCGCAGATCAATTCTCTCGCGCGACCGGCATGCCCTCGACCACGAGCGCGGCGAGCTCACGGGCGGCCTGCCGGGTGACCGGTCGCAGCTGACGCCAGCGCACCACCGAGCCGGCCGCCAGCTGCGGGTCGTACGGGATGCGGACGATCTCGCGAACGCGCGACTGGAAGTGCGCCTCGATCTCGTCGACCTTGACGAGGTGCGTGCCCTGGGTCGCGAGGTTGATCGCGACGACCGCGTTGCGCACGAGCTCGCCGTAGCCGTTGGCGTCGAGCCAGGTCAGGGTCTCGGAGGCGAGGCGCGCCTCGTCGACGCTGCCCCCGGAGACGATCACCACGGAGTCGGCACGCTGCAGCGTCGCCCGCATCACCGAGTGCACGATGCCCGTGCCGCAGTCGGTGAGCACGAGCGAGTAGTAGCGGGCGGCCAGGCCCGCGATGATCTCGTAGTCGACGTCGTCGAACGCCTCGGAGAGCGTCGGGTCGGTGTCCGAGGCGAGGATGTCGAGGCGGGTCTCGTCGCGCGAGACGAAGCGCGAGAAGTCGGTGTAGCCGCCTATGCTCGTGGCCTGCGCGACCACGTCGCGCACCGTCTCCCGGGTCTGCCGGTCGACCCGCTCGGCGAGCGTGCCGCGGTCGGGATTGGCGTCGATCGCGACGACGCGGTCGTCGCGGGCATCGGCCAGTGCCATGCCGAGCAGCGTCGTCACGGTCGTCTTGCCGACCCCGCCCTTGCGGGTGAGCACGGGGACGAACCTCGCACCGCCCTCGTAGCGCCGCCGGATGCGGGCGCTCAGGGCGTCGTGCTCACGGACCTTGGCGGAGTCGCCGAGGTTCACGAGGTGCAGCGTGGCCTCGTACACGGCACGGTTGAGTCCACCGCGCGGCGCCGGCTGCGTGGCACGCGTCTCCGCGATGAGGCGTTCGGCGGTCAGCTCGTCGGCGCTCTCGGGCGGCGTCTCGCCGACATCGGCGACGGCCAGGGACTCGACGTCGGCGACCGCGACGCTCACGATGCCGCCGTGCACCTCGTCGGGCTGCGCCGCATCGCGCCGCGCCCCACGGTACGCTCCCCCGCTCGCGACCAGGTCGACCACGGCGACCTCCGGGGCCTGCGGCGTCACCGCCCCCGGGTTCACCGCGACCTCGTCGATCGCCACGGCGAGCTCGTCGTCGGGCGCGACGCGCGGCGGCGCCGGCGGCAGTTCGACCCGTACCGAGGGCTGTTCGGGCTCGTTCGCGCGATCGCCCGCCGCTGCGCCCGCGCGCGGACGCGCGCGACGCACCGCAGGGTTCTCGTCACCGGGATGCTCAGTCACCTGATCGCCTCCTCAGCGCTGGGGGACGTTGCACAGCCTAGCGCGGACGCACCACGACGAGCAGGTCACCCGCCTCGACCTGCTGCGTCTTGGGGATCGCCACCCGCTCGACGACGCCGGCCACGGGCGAGGTGATCGCCGCCTCCATCTTCATGGCCTCGATCGAGGCCACGGCCTGACCCGCGGCGACCTCGGCGCCCGGCTCGAGCTGCAGCGTCACCACGCCCGAGAACGGTGCGGCGATCTGGCCGGGCTGCGAGGCATCCGCCTTCTCGGCCGCACGCGCCTCGACGACGATGCTGCGGTCGCGCACGAACACGGGGCGCAGCTGTCCGTTCAGGATGGTCATGACGGTGCGCATGCCCTTGTCGTCGGCCTCGCCGATCGCCTCGAGCCCCGCGTAGAGGCGCACGCCGCGGTCGATCTCGATGACGTGCTCGGCGCCGGGGCGCAAGCCGTACAGGTAGTCGGCCGTGTCGACGACCGACAGGTCGCCGAAGAGCTCGCGCATCTGCTCGTACTGGCGCGTCGGCGCCGGGAACAGCAGGGTGTTGAGCATCGCCCGCCGGCCGGCGGCGTCGCGCTGCAGCGCCTCGATCTGGTCGGCTGCGAGCTCGCTCACGCCGACGCGCACGTCGCGGCCGGCCAGCACCTTCGAACGGAACGGCTCGGGCCACCCGCCCGGAAGGTCGCCGAGCTCGCCGGCCATGAAGCCGATCACCGAGTCGGGCACGTCGTACTTCTCGGGGTTCGCCGCGAAATCGGCCGGGTCGGCCTTGACGGCCGCGAGGTGCAGGGCGAGGTCGCCGACCACCTTCGACGACGGGGTCACCTTCGGCACCCGCCCGAGGATCTCGTCGGCCGCCGCGTACATGTCCTCGATGAGCTCGAAGTCGTCGGCGAGGCCGAGCGCGATCGCCTGCTGACGCAGGTTCGAGAGCTGCCCGCCGGGGATCTCGTGGTGGTACACCCGGCCGGTGGGGCCGGGCAGGCCCGACTCGAACGGACGATAGAGCCGTCGCACCGCCTCCCAGTAGGGCTCGAGGCTCGCGACGGCGTCGAGAGAGAGGCCGGTGTCGCGCTCGGTGTGCGCGAGGGCGGCGACGAGGGACGAGGCGGAGGGCTGGCTGGTGGTGCCGGCCATCGGGGCGCTGGCGACGTCGACCGCGTCGACGCCGGCGTCGCTCGCCGCGAGCAGCGTCGCGAGCTGGCCGCCCGCGGTGTCGTGCGTGTGCAGGTGCACCGGCAGGTCGAAGCGCTCGCGCAGCGCACCGACGAGCTTGGCCGCCGCGGCCGGACGCAGGAGGCCGGCCATGTCCTTGATGGCCAGCACGTGCGCGCCCGCCGAGACGATCTCGTCGGCGAGGCGCAGGTAGTAGTCGAGCGTGTAGAGGCGCTCGGCCGGGTCGAGCAGGTCGCCCGTGTAGCAGAGCGCCACCTCGGCGACGGCGTGGCCGGTCTCGAGCACCGCGTCGATCGCGGGACGCATCTGGGAGACGTCGTTGAGGGCGTCGAAGATCCGGAACACGTCGACACCGGTCGCGGCGGCCTCGCGCACGAAGGCGTCGGTCACCTCGGTGGGGTACGGCGTGTAGCCCACGGTGTTGCGGCCGCGCAGCAGCATCTGGATGTTGATGTTCGGCAGGGTCTCGCGCAGCGCGGCGAGACGGTCCCACGGGTCCTCGCCGAGGAAGCGCAGCGCGACGTCGTAGGTGGCGCCGCCCCAGGCCTCGACCGACAGCAGTTCGGGCGTCAGCCGGGCGACGTAGGGTGCGACCGCCACCAGGTCCTTCGTGCGCACGCGGGTCGCGAGCAGCGACTGGTGGGCGTCGCGGAAGGTCGTCTCGGTGACCGCGAGCGGGGTCTGCGCGCGCAGCGCGGCGGCGAACCCGGCCGGGCCGAGCTCGAGCAGTCGCTGGCGCGAGCCGGCGGGGGCCGGCTGCGACAGGTCGAGGCGGGGCAGCTTGTCGACCGGACGCACCGAGATCGGCGCCTGCCCGTTCGGCTGGTTGACCGTGACGTCGGCGAGCCAGTTGAGGATCTTCGTGCCGCGGTCCTTCGAGACGCGGCCGCGCAGCAGCTGCGGTCGCTCGTCGATGAAGGAGGTGCTGAGGTCGCCGGCCACGAACGCGGGGTCGTCGAGCACGGCCTGCAGGAACGGGATGTTCGTGGACACGCCGCGAATGCGGAACTCGGCCAGTGCGCGCTTGGCGCGCGCAACGGCCGCCTGGTAGTCGCGGCCGCGGCAGGTCAGCTTCGCGAGCATCGAGTCGAAGTGCGGGCTGATCTGGGCACCCGCGGCGGTCGTGCCGCCGTCGAGGCGGATGCCCGCACCGCCCGGCGAACGGTACGTCGTGATCTTGCCCGTGTCGGGCCGGAAGCCCGCCGTCGGGTCCTCGGTGGTGATGCGGCACTGCAGGGCGGCGCCGCGCAGGCGGATGTAGCCCTGCTCGAGGCCGAGGTCGGCGAGGCTCTCGCCGGCGGCGATGCGCATCTGCGAGACGACGAGGTCGACGTCGGTCACCTCCTCGGTGACGGTGTGCTCGACCTGGATCCGCGGGTTCATCTCGATGAACACGTGCTGGCCGGCGCGCTCCCCCGCGGTGTCGAGCAGGAACTCGACGGTGCCCGCGTTCACGTAGCCGATCGACCGGGCGAAGGCGATGGCGTCGCGATAGAGCGACGCGCGCACCTCGTCGGAGAGGTTCGGCGCCGGGGCGATCTCGATGACCTTCTGGTGACGGCGCTGCACCGAGCAGTCGCGCTCGAAGAGGTGCACCGTCTCGCCCGAGGCGTCCGCGAGCACCTGCACCTCGATGTGCCGCGGCCGCAGCACGGCCTGCTCGAGGAACATGGTCGGGTCGCCGAACGCGCTGTCGGCCTCGCGCATCGCCTCTTCGAGGGCCGGCCGCAGCTCGTCGAGGGTGTTGACGCGGCGCATGCCGCGGCCGCCGCCGCCGGCGACCGCCTTCGCGAAGATCGGGAAGCCGATGCCGTCGGCCTGCGAGACGAGCCACTCGATGTCGCGCGACGGCGCCGTCGACTTGAGAACCGGGACGCCCGCGGCGATCGCGTGCTCCTTCGCCGTGACCTTGTTGCCGGCCATCTCGAGCACGCGCTTGGGCGGCCCGATGAAGGCGATGCCGGCCTCGGCCGCGGCCTGCGCCAGCTCGGGGTTCTCGGAGAGGAAGCCGTAGCCGGGGTAGATCGCGTCAGCTCCGGACTCGCGGGCCACGCGGATGATCTCGGCGATGTCGAGGTAGGCGCGCACCGGATGCCCCGGCTCGCCGATCTGGTACGCCTCGTCGGCCTTCAGACGGTGCAGCGAATTGCGGTCCTCATAGGGGTACACCGCGACGGTCTTCGCCCCCACCTCGTTCGCCGCGCGGAATGCGCGAATGGCGATCTCACCTCGGTTGGCGACCAGGATCTTCTTGAACATGCAGGCCTTTCGGTGCCGGGGAGCGGCTGACGCGCACAGCGAACGCTGAGCAATCCGTCGAGTCCTAACGGTAACGTATCTGTTCGTGCACGTTCTCTCGGTCAGCTCCCTCAAAGGCGGCGTCGGCAAGACGACGGTCACGCTCGGGCTCGCGTCTGCGGCGTTCGCCCGCGGCGTGCGTACCCTCGTCGTCGACCTCGACCCGCAGTCCGACGTCTCGACGGGCATGGACATCCAGGTGGCCGGCCACCTGAACGTCGCCGACGTGCTGGCCTCGCCGAAGGAGAAGATCGTCCGCTCGGCGATCGCCCCGAGCGGCTGGGCGAAGCAGAACCCGCAGTCGACCATCGACGTCATGATCGGCAGCCCGTCGGCGATCAACTTCGACGGCCCGCACCCCTCGATCCGCGACATCTGGAAGCTCGAGGAGGCACTCGCCAACGTCGAGGCCGACTACGAGCTCGTGCTGATCGACTGCGCGCCGTCCCTGAACGCGCTCACGCGCACCGCCTGGGCCGCGAGCGACCGAGTCGCCGTGGTGACCGAGCCGGGCCTCTTCTCGGTCGCGGCGGCCGACCGCGCGCTGCGCGCGATCGAGGAGATCCGCCGAGGCCTCTCCCCCCGCTTGCAGCCGCTCGGCATCATCGTCAACCGCGCCCGCGTGCAGTCGCTCGAGCACCAGTTCCGCATCAAGGAGCTGCGCGACATGTTCGGCCCGCTCGTGCTGAGCCCGCAGCTGCCCGAGCGCACCTCGCTGCAGCAGGCTCAGGGCGCCGCCAAGCCGCTGCACATGTGGCCGGGCGAGAGCGCGGAGGAGATGTCGGCGAACTTCGACCAGTTGCTCGACCGGGTGCTGCGCACCGCGCGCATCGGCGACTACGCCGGCGTCGACCCCGCGACGGGCGTGCTTCCCGTCGCCTCGTCGGCCATCGAGTCGCACAGCATCTGATCGAGCACGGGATGCCTCGGCCGAGGCATCCCGACCGCGAAGGACGATGGATGCCTCGAGGCATCCATAGATCGGATCGGACCGCCCTGCCGAGCTCGCGAACGCGGCGGGCGAACGCCGCGTCAGGAGATCTTGCGCGTCTTGGCTCCGCGGCGTGCGGCGAGCTCGTCCATCGGGTCGGACGGCTGGGTGTCGAGCTCGACGAGGGTCGACTCGACCTCGCGCAGCACCTTGCCCACGGCGATGCCGAACACCCCCTGCCCGCGATTGACGAGGTCGATGACCTCGTCGTCGGAGGTGCAGAGGTAGACGCTCGCGCCGTCGCTCATGAGCGTCGTCTGCGCCAGGTCGTGCACGCCGGCCTCGCGCAGCTGCGTCACCGCGGTGCGGATCTGCTGCAATGAGATGCCGGTGTCGAGGAGGCGCTTCACGAGCTTCAGCACGAGGATGTCGCGGAAGCCGTACAGCCGCTGGGATCCGGAGCCGGCAGCGCCGCGAACCGTGGGCTCGACGAGCTGCGTGCGGGCCCAGTAGTCGAGCTGGCGGTAGCTGATGCCCGCGGCGCGGGCCGCGATCGCGCCGCGATATCCGGTGCCCTCGTCGTGCTCCGGGAGTCCGTCGGTGAAGAGCAGGCCGAGGTCGTACCGTGCGCGTTCGCTCCGATCGAGCTCGCTCATCCGTCACCCCTCACTCTCGCCCGCACCCCGGCGGAACGACTCCAACGCTACCGAGCGAGCGGGGCGCCGCCAAACACATCGGGCCGAACGTCACGGCGTGTCGCGCCCGTCATCGCGAGAGCCGCTCGATCGCCTGGCGGAGCGCCGCGTCGTGCACCTGCTGCAGGTCGCCGGCGAGCTCGCGACGCCGCTCGGCGGCCCGCGCCTGGTCGGCGGCGTCGGCGCGCCGAGAGGGCGTGATCGCACGCTCGACGAGGGCGGCCTCGCGCTCGGCCGCGACCCGCAGCGCCCGCAGGTGCCGGGGTTCGATGCCCACCGAGCGCAGCCGGACGATCGAGCGCAGCAGCGCGAGCGTCTCTTCGCCGAAGACCTCGCCGGGCGCGATGAGCGACGCCGAGATCGCCTCGTCGAGCAGTTGCGGGGTGGCGCCGGCCTCGTCGACGAGCTCGTCGCGGTGCAGGCGGCGGGCGCCGCCGAGGTGCACCGCGGCGCTCGTCGCCCCGGGCAGCGCAGGCGTCTCGCCCCGGTCGATGGCGTCGAGGTGGGCGCGGATGACCTTCAGCGGAAGGTACTGGTCGCGCTGCAGCGAGAGCACGACCGTGATCCGCTCGACGTCGTCCTCGGCGAATTTGCGATAGCCGGCCGCGGTGCGCGCGGGCGAGACCAGGCCCTGCTCCTCGAGGAACCGGAGTTTCGACGGGGTGAGCTCTGGGAACTCGGGCTGCAGGCGCGCCAGCACCTGCCCGATGCCGAGCAGCGACGCTCGGCCGCTCGCTCGTGCGGAAGCCGCGGAGGCCGTCACTCGCCGCCCGCCGCCGCCAGATCGCGGCGCGACGCGTAGAAGGTGAGGCGGAACTTGCCGATCTGCACTTCGGCCCCGTCGGCGAGGAGCGCCGTCTCGATGCGCACGCCGTCGTAGTAGGTGCCGTTCAGCGAGCTGAGGTCCTTCACCTCGAACGCGGTGCGGTGCCGCACGAACTCGGCGTGCTTGCGCGAGACCGTGACGTCGTCGAGGAAGATGTCGGCATCGGGGTGACGCCCGACCGTCGTCAGGTCGGTGTCGAGCAGGAACCGTGCACCCGAGTTCGGACCGCGGCGCACGATGAGCAGCGCCGAGCCCGACGGCAGCGCGTTGATCGCATCCTGCTCCTCGGCGGTGATATCCGCGTCGATCGCGCTCAGTTGCGCGGCCGCCTCACGGCTGAAGCCGATCGTGGTGTCGTTCGCACCCGCGATCGCGTTCGACGAGGTGTTGGTCGTCGGCTCTGCACCCATAGACTCCGGCCCCTGCGAGTTGTCGTTGTCCGCCACGGCTAACCTCCCTCTTCCAGCCTATCCGATCGAGGCGGCCCCGCCACCCGCGCCGCCCGAACGGCGCGCGTCGTCTCGATCGCGTAGATCGCGCCCGCCCACCAGTAGAGGAAGGCGCCCCAGATCGTCACCGCCCAGCCGATCGGCTCGCTCACCGGCTGCACGGGCGGGAACGCGAGCCCGAGCATGATCACGGGCAGGCCGAAGAACAGGGCGAAGGTCGCGACCTTGCCGAGCTGGTGCACCGGCAGCGGCCCGTACCCGTGGCTGGCGAGCACGACGCCGAGCCCGAGCAGGAAGACGTCGCGCGCGACGATGATCACGACGATCCACCAGGGCACGAGCCCACCGGCCGCCAAGCCGATGAGCGCGGCGAAGATGTAGAGCCGGTCGGCCGCCGGGTCGAGCAGCTGTCCGAGTCGGGTGACCTGGTCGAGGCGGCGGGCGAGGTATCCGTCGGCCAGATCGCTCAGGCTCGCCACGACGAGCACGACGAGCGCCGCGACGTAGTCGGCCCGCACGAGCAGCACGAGGAAGACGGGCACGAGGGCCAGTCGCAGCATGCTGAGCACGTTCGGAACCGTCCAGACGCGCCTGCTCACCGCCCTGTCGTGGTCCCCGGTCACGGCTCGATCCTAGTCATCGCCCGGCAGCGTTCGCCGGGCGCCGCGCTGGCGCGCCGCGCGCTCAGATCCGATCGGCGAGCGCCGGCCACGCCTCGGCGAAGCGCGGGTGCAGCGGCAGCAGCGCCACGCCCTCGATCGCGACCCAGCGCAGTTCGAGGCTCTCGGGGTCGCCCACGACGGGCTCGAAACGCCGCGCCGCCGCGGCGGCGACCGTCGTGTACGACCAGTAGCCGAGGTCGAGCGTCGTCGTGAAGCGCACCTCGAGCGCCTCCGCCGGCACTCCGGCCTCTTCGTGGGCCTCGCGCATCGCCGCCTCGATCGCCGTCTCGTGCTCGTGCCTGGCGCCCCCGGGGATTCCCCAGGTGCCGCCGAAGTGGCTCCACTCGACGCGATGCTGCAGCAGCACCTCGCGTTCGGGGCTCACGACGAGCAGCCCGGCCGCACCGAAGCGGCCCCAGTACCTCGCCCCGTCGGGCCCCTCGACCCAGCCGTCGCCGCTCGCTCCGCTCAC
>JBDIAF010000003.1:0-16490 GCA_039812245.1 Agromyces sp.
GCCTGCGCGCGCGGTTCTCCACCGTTCGGGATGCCTCGCGACCGACTCGCCCCGCGCCGCGGCAGGCTCGCGGCATGTCGGATCTCGAACGAGCGCTGCGGCGCACCGGCGGCGTCGCGCGGATGACGAGTCTGCAGGCGGCCGGCCACAGCAGGCATCGGCTGCGGCGTGCGCTCGAAGACGGACGACTCGTGCGGGTGCGGCGCAACTGGGTGGCGCTGCCGCGCGCCGATCGAGAGCTCGTCGCCGCGGCGCGGGCCGGGGTGGTGCTGAGCTGCGTCACTCGCGCCCGCCGGGCAGGGCTGTGGGTGCCGCGCCACGCCGGGCTGCATGTGGCGGCCGAGCCGCACGGCGCCTCGCCGTCGATCGACGCCGTCGTGCACTGGGCGGCTCCGCTCGTGCCGAGGCATCCCGATGCGCTGCTCGACCCGCTCGAGAACGCGCTCGCCCTCGTCGCAGGGTGCCTGCCGTTCGAGTCGGCGCTGATCGTCTGGGAGTCGGCGCTGCAGAAGGGCCTCGCGTCGCGCGAGGCGCTCTCGCTGCTGCCGCTCCCGGGCCGGGCGAGGGCGCTGCTCGGCGTGGCGACGCCGTTCTCGGACTCGGGGCTGGAGACGCTCTTCCTGACCCGCCTGGCCTGGCTGCGCGTCAGGATCGTGCCCCAGGCGTGGATCGAGGGGCATCGGGTCGACTTCCTGATCGGCGATCGACTGGTCGTGCAGATCGACGGCGGTCACCACGTCGGTGAGCAGCGCGCGTCCGACAACGCGCACGACGCCGCGCTGATGCTGCGCGGGTATCGCGTGATCCGGCTCGGGTACCGGCAGATCGTCGACGACTGGCCGGGGGTGCAGGATCTCATCGCCCGCGCGGTCGCGCAGCGGCTGCATGCGCGATGAGCGCCCCTCGGCCGATCCGTCCCGCGCAGGCCGCCGACGCCATCACCTCGCGATCGGCACCATCTCTGCGATCGACACACCCCGGCGAACGGCACCACCCCGGCGACGAACGACCCCGGCGACGCCACGACCTCGGTGATCGCCACGACATCGGATCTGATCGGCCGGTGCGCTCCGATGTCGTGGCGATCGCCGAAGACCGGGCGGCTCGCTACGCGGTCGCCGTCGCGGGGGCGGACGCCTCGGCCCGGACGTCGACCGCCACCGGGCGCTTCAACCGGAGCACGACGACGGTGAAGGCGGCGGCCGAGAGCGAAGCGAGCACCATGTGCACGCCGACGGCGAGCGGCGGCAGCCCGTTGCGGGCCTGGTACAGGCCGACGGCGACCTGCACGAGCACGATCGCGAGCAGCGTCAGCAGCCAGGGCAGCGGGCGCAGCCGCTTCAGCCCGGCCCAGATCGTGAGGGCCACCGTGAGCGCGGCGAGTGCGTAGCCGGGCCAGGCGTGGACGTGGGCGAGCAGGCTCGCGTCGACGCCCGTGCGCACCACGTCGTCGTCGCCCGAGTGCGGGCCGGAACCGGTGGTGAGCACGCCGACGATCACCGTGATCGCGAGCACGAGGCTCGTGACGTGCGTGAGGATCGCGAAGCCCTTCGGCACCGCGAGCTCGCGGGCGCCCGCGGGCTCGCCCATGCGGGCCAGGAAGGCCGCCGTGAGGCACACGATGACCACCGAGACCGTGTAGTGGAAGCCGACCAGCGCGGCCGCGAGCTCCTGCCACACCACGAACGCCCCGACCAGCGCCTGCACCACGACGAGCGCGAGGATGACCAGCGACAGCACGAACAGGTCGCGGCGGCCGGTGCGGCGGCGCCAGCTGAGCAGCACCACGGCGATCGCCGCGATGAGCAGCGGGCCGCTGATCGTGCGATTCGCGAACTCGATGACGCCGTGGATGCCGAGCTCGGGCGTCGGCACGAGCGAGCCGGGCACGCAGACGGGCCAATCGCTGCAGCCGAGCCCGGAGCCCGTGAGCCGGACCGCGCCGCCGGTGGCGATGATCACGACGTTGAAGACGAACGAGAGCCAGGCGAAGACCCGAAGGCTCGTCGGGGTGCGATCGGGCGGGCTCTGGCGGTTCACCGGGGAGTTCCTCATCCGGGTCGCGGCGCACGCGTCGACGCGGCGCTGGGCAGGCGTCGGGGTCGGTGCGACCCTATAGACTTGATCAGATGGCAGGCTCGCTGCGGCATAGCGCCCGCGCGCCTCTCAACCCATCTTAGGTTCGCAGCAGAACCGCCCGAACATCACCGGTCGACGCGAGCGATTCGATGCGCGGAGCACGGTGAGCCGGCCTGATAGCCGGTGGGAGTGAGAAGAGGAGAGCATGACGGACGTACTGATCGACCGCCCAGAGCTCGAAGGACTCGGCGTGTACGAGTTCGGCTGGGCCGATTCCGATGCGGCAGGGGCATCCGCCAGGCGCGGCCTGTCGCAGGAGGTGGTCGCCGACATCTCGCGGCTCAAGAACGAACCCGAATGGATGCTCCAGCGGCGCCTTCGCGCGCTGCAGCTGTTCGACAGGAAGCCGATGCCCAGCTGGGGCGCCGACCTCAGCGAGATCGACTTCGAGAACATCAAGTACTTCGTCCGCTCCACCGAGAAGCAGGCGCAGAGCTGGGAAGACCTCCCCGAGGACATCCGCAACACCTACGAGCGCCTCGGCATCCCCGAGGCCGAGCGCCAGCGCCTCGTCGCGGGTGTCGCCGCGCAGTACGAGTCCGAGGTCGTCTACCACCAGATCCGCGAGGACCTCGAGGCGCAGGGCGTCATCTTCCTCGACACCGACACCGCCCTCAAGGAGCACCCCGAGATCTTCGAGGAGTACTTCGGCACCGTCATCCCGGCCGGCGACAACAAGTTCGCCGCGCTGAACACGGCGGTGTGGTCGGGCGGCTCGTTCGTCTACGTCCCGAAGGGCGTGCACGTCGAGATCCCGCTGCAGGCCTACTTCCGGATCAACACGGAGAACATGGGCCAGTTCGAGCGCACGCTCATCATCGCCGACGAAGACAGCTACGTGCACTACATCGAGGGCTGCACCGCGCCGATCTACAAGAGCGACTCGCTGCACTCGGCCGTCGTCGAGATCATCGTGAAGAAGAACGCCCGCGTGCGCTACACGACGATCCAGAACTGGTCGAACAACGTCTACAACCTCGTCACCAAGCGCGCCGTCGCCCACGAGGGCGCCACCATGGAGTGGATCGACGGCAACATCGGCTCCAAGGTGACCATGAAGTACCCGTCGATCTTCCTGATGGGCGAGCACGCCAAGGGCGAGACCCTCTCGGTCGCCTTCGCCGGACCCGGCCAGCACCAGGACGCCGGCGCGAAGATGATCCACATGGCGCCGTACACGCAGTCGTCGATCGTCTCGAAGTCGATCGCCCGCGGCGGCGGCCGCGCCGGCTACCGCGGCGAGGTGCGCGTCGACGCCAACGCGCACCACGCGGCGAACACGGTGCGCTGCGACGCGCTGCTCGTCGACACCATCTCGCGCAGCGACACCTACCCGGCGATCGACATCCGGGTCGACGACGTGCAGCTCGGTCACGAGGCGACCGTGTCGAAGGTCAGCGAGGAGCAGCTCTTCTACCTCATGGCGCGCGGCATCCCCGAGGACGAGGCGATGGCCATGATCGTGCGCGGCTTCATCGAGCCGATCGCGCGCGAGCTGCCGATGGAGTACGCGATGGAGCTGAACAAGCTCATCGAGATGGGCATGGAAGGATCGGTCGGCTAGAGGATGACCACCGCAACGCAGAGCACCGCACAGCGCCCCGCTGCGATGGCCACCCCGGGCCAGCACGGCATCGTCGCGCACTCCGACGGGCCGATCGTGCCCGTCCAGACGCGCTCCGAGCGCTTCCGCTCGGTGAACGTCGCCGACTTCGAGCAGGTCACCGGGCGCGAGCACGAGTGGAAGCTGTCGCCCGTCGCGACCTTCGCCGACCTCACCGGGGGCGAGCTCGACGGCTCGCGCCCGACGATCGAGGCCGATGACGTCGACGGCATCGCCGTCTCGTGGGTCGCCCGCGACGACGCCCGCATCGGCACCGCAGGCACGCCCGAGGAGCGCGCCTCGGCGAACGCCTGGACCAACTTCGGCGAGGCGCTACTCGTGCGCATCACCGGCGAGGACGAGAAGGCGGCCGCGATCACCCGCACCGGCCTCGGCACCGCCCCGCGAGCCGCGCACACCGTCATCGAGGCGACGCCGAACAGCCGCGGCCTCGTCGTGCTCGGCGGCGCCGGCCAGGCGCGCCTCACCGAGAACGTCGAGATCCTCGTCGGTGAAGGCGCGAACCTGACGGTCGTGTCGCTGCAGGAATGGGACGACGACGCGGTGCACCTCGCGAGCCACTTCGCGCGCATCGGTCGCGATGCCAAGCTCAAGCACATCGTCGTCTCGCTCGGCGGCAAGGTCGTGCGGGTGAACCCCTCGACGCACCTCGCCGAGCAGGGCGGCGACATCGAGGCGCTCGGCCTCTACTTCTCCGACGCCGGCCAGCACCTCGAGCAGCAGGTGTACGTGCACCACGACGCCCCGCACACCCGCTCGCGCGTCACGTACAAGGGCGCGCTGCAGGGCGAGGGTGCGCGCAGCGTCTGGATCGGCGACGTGCTGATCGGCAACGCCGCGACCGGAACCGACAGCTACGAGCAGAACCGCAACCTCGTCCTCACCGACGGCACGCGGGCCGACTCGGTGCCGAACCTCGAGATCGAGACCGGCGACATCGAGGGCGCCGGGCACGCCTCGGCGACCGGTCGCTTCGACGACGAGCAGCTGTTCTACCTCATGGCCCGCGGCATCACCGAAGACGAGGCGCGTCGCCTCGTCGTGCGCGGCTTCCTCACCGAGATCGTGCAGCAGATCGGGGCGCCCGAGCTCGAAGAGCGCCTCATCGCCGCACTCGAAGCCGAACTGCAGGGGAGCTGAGATGGCAGCCGTCCGCGTGTGCGGGCTCGACGAGCTCGTCGAGAACCAGGCATCGCGCTTCGTGCTCGACGGCGTGCCGATCGCCGTCGTGAAGGATGCCTCCGGCGAGGTGTTCGCGATCGGCGACACCTGCACCCACGGCGACATCTCGCTCGCCGAGGGCTTCGTCGAGGACGACACGCTCGAGTGCTGGGCCCACGGCTCGAAGTTCTCGCTGCGCAGCGGCAAGCCGCTCACCCTTCCGGCCTACGAGCCGGTGCCGGTCTACCAGGTCGAGGTCTCGGGCGGCGACGTCCTGATCGACCCCGCGGTCACCCTGACCGTCTGACCCGCCGGCCCCTGATTGAACCGCGTCGGCCCAGCGCCGACTGACGAAAAGAGAAGCAACCCCATCATGTCCGTGCTCGAGATCAAGAACCTGCACGTCAACGTCGAAACCGACCAGGGCACCCGCGAGATCCTCCGCGGCGTCGACCTCGTCATCAACGAGGGCGAGATCCACGCCATCATGGGCCCCAACGGCTCCGGCAAGTCCACCCTGGCCTACACCATCGCGGGCCACCCCAAGTACACCGTCGTCGAAGGCGAGATCCTGCTCGACGGCGAGAACGTGCTCGAGATGTCGGTCGACGAGCGCGCCCGCGCGGGCCTCTTCCTCGCCATGCAGTACCCGGTGGAGATTCCCGGCGTCACCGTCACCAACTTCCTCCGCACCGCGAAGACGGCCATCGACGGCGAGGCTCCGAGCGTCCGCCACTGGGTGAAGGACGTCCGCACCGCGATGGGCAACCTCAAGATGGACACCGCGTTCGCCGAGCGCAACGTCAACGAGGGCTTCTCGGGCGGCGAGAAGAAGCGCAACGAGATCCTCCAGCTCGAGCTGCTGAAGCCGAAGTTCGCCGTGCTCGACGAGACCGACTCCGGCCTCGACGTCGACGCGCTCAAGATCGTCTCCGAGGGCGTGAACCGCGCGCACCAGAGCACCGACCTCGGCATCCTGCTGATCACGCACTACACGCGCATCCTCCGCTACATCAAGCCCGACTTCGTGCACGTCTTCGTCGCCGGCAAGATCGCCGAGCAGGGCGGCCCCGAGCTCGCCGAGCGGCTCGAGGAGGAGGGCTACGACCGCTACCAGGTCGCCGAGTCCGCCTCGGTCGAGGCCGCCGCCGCCGAGTAGGCGCAGCGTAGGATCGAGTCATGGTCACCTCACTCGCGCCCGAGCGCTACGACGAGGTCAGCGAGGCGCTGAAGGACGTCGTGGACCCCGAGCTCGGGGTCAACATCGTCGACCTCGGCCTCATCTACGACCTCGGCTGGGACGACGAGAACGACGCGCTCGTCATCCACATGACCCTCACCAGCGCCGGCTGCCCGCTCACCGACGTCATCGAGGAGCAGACCGCGCAGGCCCTCGACGGGGTCGTCGACGCGTTCCGCATCAACTGGGTGTGGATGCCGCCGTGGGGCCCCGAGCGCATCACCGACGACGGTCGCGACATGATGCGCGCCCTCGGCTTCGCCATCTGACGCCGCCGACGAACACCGGATGCCTCGGGCAGCACGTGCTGCCCGAGGCATCCGCCGTCTCAGGAGGTCATCGAGCCCGCGGACGCAATAGTCTCGGATCATGACCGCACCGGCCGAACCCCGTGACGCATACATCCACGGCCACCACGAGAGCGTCCTGCGCATCCACTCCTGGCGCACCGTCGAGAACTCCGCGGCCTACCTCGTGCCGCACCTGCGGCCCGGACTCGAGGTGCTCGATGTCGGCAGCGGCCCCGGCACCATCTCGATCGACCTGGCGCGCCGGGTCGCGCCGGGCGGCCGTGTGGTCGGCATCGACGCGTCGAGCGACATCGTCGCGCAGGCGACCGGGCTCGCCGAGAGCGACGGCGTCGACAACGTCGCGTTCCGGGTGGGCGACGCCTACGCGCTGGACTTCGCCGACGAGAGCTTCGACGTCGTGCACGCGCACCAGGTCCTGCAGCACCTGGCGCGCCCGGTCGACGCGTTGCGCGAGTTCCGTCGCGTGCTGCGACCCGGTGGCGTGGTGGCCGTGCGCGAGGTCGACTACGGCGGGGTGCTGCTGACGCCGGCGACCGCGGGGCTCCTGCGATGGGCCGAGCTGCTGCAGTCGGTGCACCGGTGGGACGGAGGCGAGCCCGATGCCGGCCGCCACCTGAAGGGCTGGGCGCGCGCGGCCGGCTTCTCGGAGGTCGAATCGAGCGGCTCGGTCTGGGTGTTCGCCTCGGACGCCGAGCGCGAGTGGTGGGGCGGTTCGTGGGCGAAGCGCGCGACCGAGTCGTCGTACGCGGCGCACGCGATCGAGTCGGGCCACTCGAACCCCGACGAGCTGCGGCGGATCTCGCAGGCCTGGCTCGACTGGGTCGCCGACCGCGACGGCTGGATGCTCATGCCGCACGGGGAGATCCTCGCGCGCAAGTAGCGACGAGCGCCGCGCTCCGAGCACCGGCGGGCGGGGAGCCGGCCTACCAGTCCTCGTCGTCGGGCTCGCCGACGGCCCCGGCATCGCGCAGGCGGTCGCCGTCGATGACGGTGCCGTCGTCGAGCTCGACGATGGGTCGGCCCTCGAGCCAGGTGAGCGTCCAGGTCCGGCCCGCGCCGTCGGCGCGGGTCGCCTCGAGCGCGGCGACCCGCGCTCGCGTCTCCGCCGGGACCGAAGCGGGAGGCGTCGTGCCGAAGGGCCAGCGGGTGCCCAGCTGCATCAGGCGTCCATCTCGTACGTGACCCAGCTCGTGCGGCGGGCGAGGCGGTCGTAGAGCCGCTGCGCGGTCTCGTTGTCTGCCGCGGTGATCCACTGCACCCCGCCATGGCCGACCTCGGCGGCCCTGGCGTGCACGTACTCGATGAGCGCGCGCCCCGCGCCCGTGCCGCGCAGCCGCTCGTCGACGTAGAGGTCGTCGAGGAACATGCCGTTCGTCGCCGTGAGCGTCGAGGGCACGAGGCGGTAGTGGGCGAGGCCGACGGGCGTGCCCTCGTCGTCGACGGCGAGTGCGGCGTGCAGCGGGTTGTGCTCGTCGCGCAGCCAGTTCCAGACGATGAGCGCCTTCTGGTCGTCGAGCTCGGTCTCGTAGAACCGGCAGTACGCCTCGAAGAGCGGCAGCCAGCCGAAGAAGTCGTCTTCCCCGGCCTCGCGGATGTCGATGGTCATGGTTCCCCCTGGAAGTCGGTCACTCGGCCGGAACGGCGAGCACCACGTTTCGCACCTCGAGCACGTCGCCCGCGGTGAACTCGAGCGCCTCGATCCGGCCGACCGCGCGCAGGTCGCCTGCGGCGGCCTCGAGCAGCGCGGCCGCGGCGACGGGCGCCGCGATGACGACGCGCTCGACGGGCGTCTTCTGCGAGGCCTTCGCGTCGGTCTTCGCCCGGCGGATGCCGGTCAGGGCGAGGCTCGCGAGCTCGAGCAGCTCGACGCCCGCTTCGCCGCGTGCGGCGAGCTCGGTCTCGTCGGGCCAGCTCGCGGTGTGCACCGAGCCGTCGTGCGACCAGCGCCATGCCTCTTCGGCGGCGAAGGGGATGACCGGGGCGAACAGCCGCAGCAGTACCGAGAGCGCCGTCTTGAGGGCGGCGACCGCGGAGGCCTGCTCGGGGCTTGCCTCGCCGTAGGCGCGCTCCTTGACGAGCTCGAGGTAGTCGTCGCAGAACGTCCAGAAGAAGGTCTCGGCGACCTCGAGCGCGCGGGCGTGGTCGTAGGACTCGAGCGCCTTCGTGGCCTGCTGCACGACCGTCGCCAGCCCGGCCAGCATGCTGCGGTCGATCGGCTCGGTCACCGGGGCATCCGCCGCGCCCTCGAAGCCGAGGATGAACTTCGCCGCGTTCAGCACCTTGATGGCGAGACGGCGACCGATCTTCACCTGGGTGGGGTTCTGCGGGTCGAAGGCCGCGTCGGTGCCGAGGCGGCTCGACGCCGCCCAGTAGCGGACCGCGTCGGAGCCGTGCTGCTCGAGGAGGCCGGCGGGCGTCACGACGTTGCCCTTCGACTTCGACATCTTCTTGCGGTCGGGGTCGACGATGAAGCCGGAGATCGAGGCGTTCGACCAGGGGGCGACGCCGTGCTCGAGCTCGGCGCGCAGGGTGGTCGAGAACAGCCAGGTGCGGATGATGTCCTGGCCCTGCGGCCGGAGCGAGTAGGGGAAGACGAGGTCGAACAGCTCGGGGTCGCGCTCCCAGCCGCCCGCGAGCTGCGGGGTGAGCGAGGAGGTCGCCCAGGTGTCCATCACGTCGTGCTCGCCGATGAAGCCGCCCGCGACACCGCGCTGCGACTCCTCGTAGCCGGGCGCTGCCGTCGACGAGGGGTCCACCGGCAGCATCTCGCGGGTGGCGACGATGGGCTCGTCGAACACCGGGTTGCCCTCGCCGTCGAGCGGATACCAGACGGGGATCGGCACGCCGAAGAAGCGCTGTCGCGAGATGAGCCAGTCGCCCGAGAGGCCGCCGACCCAGTTCTCGTAGCGCACGCGCATGAAGTCGGGGTGCCAGTCGATCTCGCGGCCGCGGCCGAGCAGTCGCTCCTTCAGCTGCTCGTCGCGGGCGCCGTTCACGATGTACCACTGGCGGGTCGAGACGATCTCGAGCGGGCGGTCGCCCTTCTCGAAGAACTTGACGGGGTGGGTGATCGCCTTGGGGTCGGCGAGCAGCTCGCCCGACTCCTTGAGCAGCTCGACGACCGCCTGCTTGGCCGAGAAGGTGGTCTTGCCGGCGAGCTGCGCATAGGCGGCGCGGCCGGCCTCGGTGGTGATCGCCTCGGGCGCCTCGGCGATCACGCGGCCGTCGAAGCCGATGATGGCGCGGTTCGGCAGTTGCAGCTCGCGCCACCAGACGACGTCGGTGACGTCGCCGAAGGTGCAGATCATGGCGATGCCGGTGCCCTTGTCCTTCTGCGCGAGGTGGTGCGCGACCACCGGCACCTCGACGCCGAACACGGGCGTCGTCACGGTGGTGCCGAAGAGCGGCTGGTAGCGCTCGTCGTCGGGGTGCGCGACGAGGGCGACGCAGGCCGGCAGCAGCTCGGGCCGGCTCGTCTCGATCTCGACCACGCCGCCGTCGGGGCGGTGGAACGCGACGCGATGGTAGTGGCCGGACTGCTCGCGGTCCTCCAGCTCGGCCTGGGCCACGGCGGTGCGGAAGGTGACGTCCCACAGGGTCGGGGCGAGCGCCTGGTACGCCTCGCCGCGCTCGACGTTGCGGATGAATGCGAGCTGGGAGGTGAACAGCGCCTCGTCGGCGATGGTGCGGTAGGTCTGGGTCCAGTCGACCGAGAGGCCGAGGTCGCGCCAGAGCGCCTCGAACTGCTGCTCGTCCTCCACCGTGAGCCGCTCGCACAGCTCGATGAAGTTGCGGCGCGAGATCGGCACCTGGTCGGCGGCCTTCACGCTCTTCCCCTCGCCGCCCTCGAAGGGCGGCACGAAGTCGGCGTCGTACGGCAGGGTGGGGTCGCAGCGCACGCCGTAGTAGTTCTGCACCCGGCGTTCGGTGGGCAGGCCGTTGTCGTCCCAGCCCATGGGGTAGAACACGTGCTTGCCGCGCATGCGCTGGAAGCGCGCGACGACGTCGGTGTGCGTGTAGGAGAACACATGGCCGATGTGCAGCGAGCCGGAGGCCGTCGGCGGGGGAGTGTCGATCGAGTAGATGCACTCGCGCTTCGCGGTGGTGCGGTCGAACCGGTACGTCCCCTCATGCTCCCAGACGCCGCCCCACTTCGTCTCGAGGCCCTCGAGTGCCGGCTTGTCGGGGATGCGCTGGGTGTCGGTCATGATGCTCCGGTTCGGTATGTGCGGCACCGAGTCGATGGGGTGCCTGAATGTGCGACGCTCCAGCCTAGCCGGTCGAGGCGCGCGCAGGCACATCGTCGAGGAGCGCTCAGCGCACCTCGAGTCGCGGAGAATCCCTGATGAGCGCGGCCGTGTACTCGTGGGCGGGGGTGCGCATCACCGCGTCGGCCGGACCGTGCTCGACGAGGCGGCCGCGCCGCATCACGGCGATCTCGTCGCTCATGTGCCGCACGACGCCGAGGTCGTGCGAGATGAACAGCAGCGCGAGCCCGCGTTCGCGCTGGAGCTCGTCGAGCAGGTCGAGCACCCTCGCCTGCACCGTCACGTCGAGGGCCGACACCGGCTCGTCGCAGACGAGCACCTCCGGTCGCGCGGCCAGGGCGCGCGCGATGGCCACGCGCTGGCGCTGACCGCCCGAGAGCTCGAGCGGATGCCTCGCGGCGAACGCCGCCGGCAGGCCGACCTGGTCGAGCAGCGCCGCGACGGCGGCGTCACCGGCATCTGCGCCGCCGGCCGCGAGCGCGTCGCGGAGCAGCCGTCGAACGCCCCAGCGGGGATCGAAGGAGCTCAGGGGATCCTGCCAGATCGCGCCGATGCGGCGGCGCCGGGCACGGCGCTCCCGCTCGGGAAGCCGGCTCCACGACGCGCCCTCGAATCGGACCTCGCCCGCGTCGGGCGTCGTGAGGGCGAGCAGCAGGCGGGCGAGCGTCGTCTTGCCCGAGCCGGATTCGCCCACCAGGCCGAGGGTGCGTCCGGGCAGGAGTCGGAGATCGACCCCGTCGACGGCGGCGGTCGCCCGCTCGCCATGCCCGAAGCGTTTGACCAGTCCGACGGCCTCGAGCACGGGTGCCGCCGTCTCGGGCCGGGTCACGCCCGTCGGAGCGAGATCGCCGCGGGCGGCCAGCAGGGGCGTGCCCCGCGGCACGTCGGCCGGCACCGCTGCGATGAGCTCTCGCGTCTTCGCATGCATCGGCGCGCCCAGGACGCGCTGCGTGCGCCCGTGCTCGACGACCCGGCCGTCGTCGAGCACGACGACGCGGTCGGCGATCTTCGAGACGACGGCGAGGTCGTGGCTGATCAGCAGCACGCCCGCGCCGCGCTCGGCCGCGAGGCGCAGCTGCTCGAGCACGCGCGCCTGGACGCCGACGTCGAGGGCGGTGGTCGGCTCGTCGGCGATCACGAGCGGCGGATCGAGGGCGAGCGCCGAGGCGATGAGCGCGCGTTGCCGCATGCCGCCCGACAGCTCGCCCGAGCGGCGGTCGACGGTGAGCTCGGGATGCGGCATGCCCACCCGCTCGAGCAGCTCGATGGCCGCCGCGCGGGCGCGCGCCGGTCGGAGGCCGCGATGCAGTCGCAGCGCGTCGCCGATCTCACGGCCGATGGGGCGCAGCGGATCGAGCGAGACGAGGGCGTCCTGCAGCACGAGCCCGGCTCGGGCCCCTCGCACGCGGCGCCACCGCCGCGCGTTCGCGCGCGAGAGGTCGACGCCGTCGAGCTCGAGCCGCTCGGCCGCGACGCGCGACCCGGGGCCGGCCAGTCCGATCAGTGCGCGCGCGGTCACGCTCTTGCCCGAGCCGGACTCGCCGACGAGGGCGACGACCTCGCCGCGTGCGATCTCGAGGTCGACGCCGTGCACCACCTCGACCGCGGAATCACCGCGCCCGAACGACACCCGCAGCGACGTCAGGGCGAGCACCGGGGCGGATCCGCGGAGCCCGTCGATCGAGGCATCCCTCATCGTCGCCCCCCGTCGCGCGCCGTGAGCGCGCGACCGAGAACGGTCGTCGCGAGCGTCGTGAAGACGATCATGAGCCCGGGGAACACCGTGAGCCACCACGCGGTCGTGATGTACGTCCGACCGGCCGAGAGCATCGCACCCCACTCGGGCGCCGGCGGCTGGGCGCCGAGCCCGAGGTAGCTGAGCGAGGAGGCCCAGACGACGGCCTGGCCGATGCCGAGCGTCGCGAGCGCGGCGACCGGCACCAGGGCGTTCGGCAGCACGTGACGCACGAGGATGCGTCCCCCGCCGTGTCCCAGGACGCGGGCGGCCTCGACGTAGCCCGAGTCGCGGATCGAGAGGAGCTCGCCGCGGATGATCCTGGCGTAGCCGGGCGCGGTCGAGAGACCGACCGCGACGGTCGCGGTCACGGGTCCCGGCCCCCAGAGCACGATCACGAGCAGCGCCAGCAGGATGCCGGGGAACGCGAAGAGCACCTCGTTGACCCGGCCGATCGCGAAGTCGAGCACGCGGCCGCCGAGCGCGGCGAGGGCGCCGAGCGCGAGCCCGAGCGCGAGGCCGATCGCCGTCGCGGCGACGCCGATCGCGAGCGAGGCGGAGGTGCCCTCGACCACCCGACTGTAGACGTCGCGGCCCGACTCGTCGGTGCCGAACCAATGGGCGGGCGACGGCGGCTCGAAGGCCTCCCGCGGCGCGATCGCGTTCGGGTCGGCGGTCTCGAGCAGCCAGGGCGCGACGACCGCGACGGCGAGGAAGGCGACGAAGGCGAGGGCGAGCAGCGTCGCCGCGCGCGGCACCCGCCGACGTCGCAGCGCAGGCTTCGGGCCGCTCCCGGCGGCGCCGGCCTGCGCGCGCAGCTCGAGCTCGCTCATCTCGCCGTCCCCGCGGTGCGCAGGCGCGGATCGACGAGTGCCGCGACGACATCGGTGACGACGGTGATCACGACGTAGACGAGCGCGACCACGAGCACCACGCCCATCACCATCGGCACGTCGCGCAGCTCGGTCGCGCGCAGGAGGGTTCGACCGAGGCCGGGCCTGGCGAAGATGGTCTCGACGACCACGGCGCCCGAGATCAGGTAGCCGATCGCCCACCCCGACAGGTGGACGGCCGGGATCGCGGCGTGCCTGAGCGCGTGCCGCAGGCGCACCCCCACCGCGGTCTCGCCCCGGGCGAGGGCCGAGGTCGCGAACGGCTGCTCGAGCGCGACGAGCAGGTGCTCGCGCATGAGCTGGGCGAGGAATCCCGCGAGGGGGATCGCGAGGGTCACCACCGGCAGCACGAGACCCGAGGCCGCTCCGTTCGAGACCGGCGGAAGCCAGCCGAGGCCGGTGGCGAACACCGCGATCAGCACCGTCGCGAGCCAGAAGTGCGGCAGCGCGGCAGCGGTGAGCTCGATGCCGCCCGAGACCGCGCGCGCGACGCGGCCCGGCGCCGAAGACCAGAGGGCCAGGCCCACGGCGATCACCCAGGCGAGTGCGAGTGCGAGCACGGCGAGCAGGAGCGTCCCGGCGATCTGCGCTCCGACGACGTCGGCGACCGAAGTCTTCAGCGAGTACGAGGTGCCGAGGTCGCCCGTGACGAGCCGCCCGAGCATCGCGCCGTACTGCGCGACGAGCGGCTGATCGAGGCCGTACTCGCTGCGTACCCGGTCGAGCGCCTCCTGCGACGCCTGGGAGCCGGGGCCGCCGAGGATCGCCTGCGCCGGGTCGCCCGGGACGAGGTGGATGGCGAAGAAGGTGAGCGTCGCGACCGCCCACAGCACGAACGCCGCTCCGGCCAGGCGGAGGACGATCGTGCGGAGCGGTCGCGACGGGCGGCTCATGAGCGCGGGCGGCCGACGCTCAGTCGGACAGCGACGCGTCGGCGAACCACGGCGTCGACACGGTGGGCAGCGCACGCATGCCGCTCAGCTTCGTCGAATGCAGGAAGTGGTTCTGCTGGTCGTAGAGCGGAAGGGCGTAGAAGCCGCCGAGGATGAGCTGCTGCGCCTGCTCGTACAGCGCGGCCCGCTGCTGGGCGTCGCTCGTCGAGGCGGCCTCGGTGAGCAGGGCGTCGAGTTCGGGGTTCGACAGCTGCGCGAGGTTCGCGAAGTAGCCGCTGGGCGCGGGCGTGATGCTGTCGCTGTGGTAGAGGATGCGCAGCACGTCGGGGCCGATCTTCGTGTAGGGCGCGCTCACCAGCTCGTACTCGTGCGCGAAGAGCGCGCCGTACCAGCTCGACAGGTCGAGCAGCTCGATCTGCACGTCGAAGCCGGCCTCCTTCGCGGTGGCCTGCACCTGCTCGAACAGAGACTGCTCGGCCGGAATCGACTGGTTGGTCGAGACGGGGAAGCGAACCGTGAGGCGGGCGCCGTCCTTGGTGCGGACGCCGTCGGCGTCGCGCGCGGTCCAGCCCGCTTCGTCGAGCAGGGCGTTCGCCTCCTCGAGCGAGGTCTCGAACAGCGAGGCGTCGGAGTACGCGGTCGGCTCGACGCTCGAGAGCACGGAGTGGGAGCGCTCGGCTGTGCCGAAGAACAGGCTGTCGATTCCGTCGTCCACCTCGACCGCGCGGATGAACGCCTCGCGGACGCGAACGTCGTCGAAGGGCGCCTGCCCGGCGTTCAGCTCGAGCCGGTTCGATGCGCCGGGGCGGGGCGCGTCGATCTCGACCAGGGCGCCGCTCTGCTCCGCCTGGGCGAGCGTGTCGGGCTGGGCGTTGTCGATGACGTCGACCTCGCCGGCCTGCAGCGCCGCGTACCGCGAGGCCGAGTCGGGGATGAACCGCCACTCGATGCCGTCGAGGTACGCCGCCCCGTCGCGGCCGCGGTCGGCCGGGCCGCCGTGGTAGTCGTCGTTGCGCACGAGCGAGACGTGATCCTGCGGCACCCACTCGTCGACCACGAAGGGGCCGGTGCCGACCGGGGACTGGCAGTTCTCGTCCATCCCGCGCTCGATGCCGGCCGGCGACTCCATCGCCGTCCAGGGCTGCGCGAGGGACTCGAGCAGGGCGCTGTCGGGGGCGGTGAGGTGGAAGCGGGCGAGCGTCGGACTCACGACCTCGACGGACGCGACCTTGCCCACGGCGAGGTAGCCCGTGGACGACTGGGTCTCGGGATCCTGCAAGTGCTCGACGTTCGCCTTGACCGCGGTCGCGTCGAACGGCGTGCCGTCGGTGAAGACGACGTCGTCGCGCAGGGTGAAGTCCCAGGTGAGCCCGTCGTCGGAGGTGGT
This sequence comes from Agromyces sp., assembly GCA_039812245.1. Taxonomy (GTDB): domain Bacteria; phylum Actinomycetota; class Actinomycetes; order Actinomycetales; family Microbacteriaceae; genus Agromyces. Next base: position 15,652 of record JBDIAF010000003.1, read on the forward strand.
CCACGCGGTCGCGAGCCAGGGGATGACCTCGCGCGACTCGTCGAGCGAGACGAGGGACTCGAGGTACTGCCCGGCGATGAGCGCCTGCGGGTAGTTGCCGCCGACGTGGGGATCGAGGCAGCTCGGCTCGGCGTCGCCGGTGGCGTAGACCAGGGTGCCGCCGGCCTCGGGCGAGGCCGCCGGATCGTCGCCGGCGGAGCAGCCGGCGAGGGCGAGCAGGGCGACGGCCGCGATCGCGGGGGCGGCGAGGCGGCGTGGTGCAGCGGGCATGCGCGAAGGATCTCCTCTGGGATGCGGGGGAGCGGTGAGCAGGTTTTCGTACTCGGTCCATAATGATTCTATGACGGATTCCGAGGGCGGCGCCCCCGCGCGCGGCGGACGGCCTCGAGCCTCCTCGCGTCGCACCCTCGAGGACGCCGCGAGCGAGCTCTTCCTCGAGCAGGGCTACGCCGGCACGACGATCGATCAGATCGCCCGCCGTGCGGGCGTGGGCCGCAACACCTTCTTCAACTACTTCGCCACGAAGTCCGACCTGCTCTGGCTCGACGTCGACGACACCATCCGGGCGCTCCCAGAGGTGCTGCGCGAGGTCCCGCCGGACCTTCCGCCGAGCGAGGCCCTGCTCGCGGCGGTCACGGGCCTCGCGCGCCGGCATCCGCATCGGGGCGTGCCGCTCGCGCTCAGCCAGCGCGGCGCGATGGCCGCGGAGGGGGAGTTCCTCGCCTCCGGCCTCGGTCGATTCCTCGGCGTCGCCGGCACGCTCGGCGCGTTCCTCGCGGCGCGCGCCGGCCGCGCGGCCGACGACCCCGCCGCGCGCGCCGCCGCGAACGCCGTGACGG
>JBDIAF010000004.1:0-16243 GCA_039812245.1 Agromyces sp.
GGGTCGAGCTCAAGGCGATCGATCCGCCCGTCTCCATCCAGGACTCGATGGAGAAGCAGATGCGCGCCGAGCGCGACCGGCGCGCGGCGATCCTCACCGCCGAGGGCACGAAGCAGTCCGCGATCCTCGAGGCCGAGGGCCTGCGCCAGGCCGAGATCCTGCGGGCCGAGGGAGACGCCAAGGCGGCGGTGCTCCGGGCCCAGGGCGAGGCCGAGGCGATCCAGACCGTGTTCCGCGCGATCCACGAGGGCGACGCCGACCCGAAGCTCCTCGCCTACCAGTACCTGCAGACGCTGCCGCAGCTCGCCCAGGGCGAGGCGAACAAGCTCTGGATCGTGCCGAGCGAGCTCACCGAGGCGCTCAAGGGCATCGGCCGCGCCTTCGTGCCCGGCAACGGTGCCGCCGTCGCCCGCGGCGAGGGACAGCCCCCGCAGTGAGCGAGTCCGTCGTCTCGACGTACTTCGACGGCGAGCCCCCGCGTGTCCTCGCACACCGGGGGCTCGCCCTCGATGCGCCCGAGAACACCCTGCTGGCCTTCGCCCACGCGGTGGCGATCGGCGTCACGCACATCGAGACGGACGTGCACCGCTCGCACGACGGCGTCGCCGTCGTCGCCCACGACCCGACGCTGGCGCGCGTCGCGGGCCGCTCGGTGCGCGTCGACCAGCTCACCATGCCCGAGCTGCGCCGGGTCGAGCTCGGGCAGGCGCAGGGCTTCGCGAGCCTCGAGGAGGCGCTGGACGGCTTCGGCGAGACCCGGTTCAACATCGACGTGAAGTCGGATGCCGCGGTGCAGGCGACGCTCGACGCCGTTCGCCGCACGCGCTCGGCCGACCGGGTGCTCCTCACGAGCTTCTCCGAGCGCCGCCGCCGGCGCCTCGCCGCCGGCCTGCACGGGGTGGCGACCTCGGCGGGCGGTCGAGCGGTGCTTGCGGCGCGGTCGGCCGCGATGAGCGGTGGACGAGGCATGCTGCTGCGCGCGCTGCACGGTGCGAGGGCGGTGCAGATCCCGGAACGCGCGGGCGCACTGCGGCTCGTCACCCCCCGGTTCCTCGCCGCGCTGCACCGGGTCGGCGTCGAGGTTCACGTGTGGACGGTGAACGACCCGGTCGACATGCGGCGTCTGCTCGGGCTCGGGGTGGACGGGCTCGTGACCGATCGCGCCGACCTCGCCCTCGCCGCAGTCGCCGAGCAGCGCTGATTGCTGAGAATTCCCCGGCAATTCGCTGGCCCGTGGAAAGGGAACGCCCAGCTTGATCGTTTATACCTGTAAGCGATCGAGAGGAGACCACCATGGCCGACCGGAGCCTTCGCGGGATGCGTATCGGTGCGCAGAGCCTGCAGAGTGAAGACGGCGTGGTGTTCGCCGACCGCGCGGAGTACACCTACCGCTGCGCGACGTGCGGTCGCGAGACCGTCATGGTCTTCTCGACCGAGGCCGAGCTGCCCGACACCTGGGAGTGCCGCTTCTGCGGTGCCGAGGCCACGCTGCTCGTCGACTCCAAGCCCGTCGACGTCGACCGCTCGGGCGAGAAGGCGGCGCGCACCCACTGGGACATGCTGCTGGAGCGCCGCACGATCCCCGAGCTCGAAGAGCTCCTCGCCGAGCGTCTGAACTACCTGCGAGCCCGCCGCGGCCAGCAGAAGGTCGGCGCCTGAGGCATCCGAACATCGAACGCCCCGTCACCGGCGGGGCGTTCGCCGTATCCGGCGACGTGCGGGCGGCGGCGGTCGCAGCGACCTGCCACCGGTGATCAGGCCCGTCGGCGCCGCGCGGCGATGCCGGCGGCCAGGAGGCCGGCGAGCGAGAGCACGGCGATCGAGCCCGGAACCCAGGGGCCGAGGAACACCGCCGGAGTGAAGCCCGTTCGCAGCTCGACGTCGGTGAGCATCGAGCCCTGCACGTCGGCGGCCAGCCCGTCGATCGTCCGACCGGTCGGGTCGATCACCTGGCTCGTGCCGACCGTCGAGAGGTTCACCACGCTGCGCCCGGTCTCGATCGCGCGCAGCCGCGCGATGGCGAGCTGCTGCAGGTTCTCGTCGGTGCCGCGGAAGTCCGCGTTGTTGGTCTGCAGCAGGTACAGCTCGGCGCCGTCGCGCGCGCCCTCCCAGATGAGGTCGTCGTAGATGACGTCGAAGCAGATCGCCAGTCCGGCGACCGCGTCGCCGAGGTCGAAGACGGGGGCGTTGGAGCCCGGCGAGTATCCGCGCTGCACGAGCGAGATGAGATCGGGGGCGAGCATCATGTAGAAGTCGCGGTCTGGGATGTACTCGCCGAACGGCACCGGGTTGCGCTTGTCGAAGAGCGCCTGCGCCCCCTCGTCGGCACGCCACAGCACCGAGGTGTTGAAGTACTCGCCGTCGCGCAGCGTCACCGTGTTGAACACGAAGGGAGCGTCGACCGCGGCGGCGATGCCGTCGAGCGAGTTCGCCACCGTGGGGTTGCCGAAGGGGTCGAGGTCGACGGAGCCCTCGGGCCAGAGCAGCACGTCGACGTCGTCCGCGTCGAGCAGCGGCTTCGTCGCCTCGACCTGGCTGCGGAACACGTCGCCTGCGGCCCGCTCGTCGAAGTAGCCGGCCGGGCCGTTGCCCTGCGCGCTCGCGACGCGCAGCTCGCCGCCGGGGGTCGTGGGCCAGGCGGGCAGCAGCAGCGCGACGACGAGGGTCACGGCGAACGGCAGCGCCCCGCGCCAGTCGTTCCAGCGGGCGCGCCGCAGCCACTCGATCGCGGCCGCCACGACGAAGACCATGACGAATCCGAGACCCGAGGAGCCGCCCCACGAGACGAGCTGCGCGAACGGGCTCTCCGATTGGCTGAGCGCCGCGCGCGCCCACGGGAAGCCTCCGTACGGGAAGCTCCCGACGACGTTCTCGCGCAGCACCCAGAGGCCGGCGACGAGTGCCGGAAGCGCGACCAGGCGCCCGAAGGCGCCGGGGGCCGCTCGGGGCATCCACCGGTACGCGAGCGCGATGGCGAGGCATCCGACGGCGACGAACAGCGCCTCGAACAGCGAGAGCGCGAGCCACGGGATCGGGCCGAGGTACCGGCCGGTCCATGACACGTCGACGAGGTAGAACGTCGCACCGAAGACGTAGCCCACGAGCAGCGCGCCGCCGATGCTGCGGCCGATGAGCGCGACGAGCACGAGCGCGATGCCGACGAAGGCGAGCGGCCAGACGCTCGCCCCCGGGAACCCGAGGTCGTAGACGAAGCCCGCCAGCACGGCGAGCGGGAGGGCGACCCACCAGGGATAGGGCGGGCGGAGGGCGTCGGGCACGGAGGACAGCCTAGGCGAGCCCGGGCGGTCACCGGCCGAGTGCGGGCCGTCGGCGGGAGGCGGGGCGGGCGGCGCGGCGCCGCCCGGCGCGGCGGCCGTCACGCCACGACCGTGTCGACGACGACCCCGCGTCGCACCGCGTCGATGGCGTCGCGGGCCTTCGTCCCGAGCTCGGCATCGGCCACGATCGACACCTGGTCGAGCAGGTCGATCACCTGCTTCGTGAGACGCACGAAGTCTCCCGCCGCGAGCTCGGTGTCCGACAGCACCTGACCCAGCGGCACTCCCCTGGCCCACGCGTGCATCGCCTGCGCGAGCGCCGGGGAGGGCTGCTCGGAGCCGCTCAGCCGGTGATCGCGCTCGAGGTCGTCGAGCTCAGACCAGACGTCCGTGGTGCGGTCGAAGGCCTCGCGGAAGCCGCCGCGAGGCAATCGGAAGTCGACGCCGCGATCGTCGCGGCGCGGTTCGTACACGAGCGAGGCGGCCATCGCTGCGAGCCCCGGCGCGTCGAGCCCAGCCCAGATCCCGTGCCGCAGGCACTCGGCGACCAGCAGGTCGCGTTCGCCGTAGATGCGCTTGAGGATGCGTCCCGCCGAGGTCGACACGACCGCGCCGTGCGCGTCGCGCTCGAGGTAGCCCAGCTGCTCGAGCACCTCGCTCACGCGGTCGAAGCGCTTGGCGACCTGGCCGGTGCGGGTGCGGATCTGCGCCTGCAGCTGGTCGTGCTCGCGGCGCAACCGCCACCAGCGCTCGGCCCAGCGCGAGTGCGCCTCGCGCTCGGCGCAGCCGTGGCAGGGGTGCGCGCGGAGCTGCTTGCGCAGGCCCCCGATCTCGCGCTGGATCCGCTCGCGCTGCGCGTGCGTGGGATTGCCCTTCGCCTGCTTGCGCTCGAGCTCGGCGATGCCGCGGCGGATCCCGGCGTACTCGCCGAAGTCGCCGAGATGGCAGCGCATCGCCTGCTCGTAGCCCGCGAGCGACTCCTCCTGCTTGCGCAGCGTGCGGGCGAGGTCGACCACGGCGCGATCGGCCTGGAACTGCGCGAAGGAGAGCTCGAGGATCTGCCGCGTGCGCTCCCGCCCGAACTGGTCGATGAGGTTCACGGCCATGTTGTAGGTCGGCTTGAAGCTCGAGTTCATGGGGTAGCTGCGCCTCGACGCGAGGGCGGCGACCGCCTCGGGGTCGAGCCCGTCGACCCACTGGATCACCGAGTGGCCCTCGACGTCGATGCCGCGACGACCGGCGCGGCCGGTGAGCTGGGTGTACTCCCCCGGCGTGATCGGCACGCGCGCCTCGCCGTTGAACTTCTCGAGCTTCTCGAGCACCACGGAGCGCGCGGGCATGTTGACGCCGAGCGCGAGGGTCTCGGTCGCGAAGACGACCTTCAGCAGCTTCTGCTGGAACAGCTCCTCGACGACCTCCTTGAATGCGGGCAGCATGCCGGCGTGGTGCGCCGCGACGCCGCGCTGCAGGCCCTCGAGCCAGTCCCAGTAGCCGAGCACGGCGAGGTCCTCGTCTCGGAAGGTGCGCACGCGCGCCTCGACGATCGCGCGGATCTCATCGCGCTCGTTGGCCTCGGTGAGGCGGATGCCGCTGCGCAGCAGCTGGCGCACCGCCTGGTCGCAGCCGTTGCGCGAGAAGATGAACACGATCGCCGGCAGCAGGTGCTTCTGCTGCAGCATCGCGATGAGCTCCGGCCGATCCATGCGGGCGCTCTGCTCGATCGAGCGGGCGCGGTGGTAGCCGCCGCGGTCGCTGCCCCGCCGGCCGCGCTGCGATCTGCCGCCGAGCGAGCGTCCGGCCGTACGGGCCAGCTGCTTCAGCTCGGGGTTCACGCGATGCGTCGCCGCCTGCCCCGAGGAGTCGAAGAGGTCCACGAGCTTCTGCCGCACGAGCACGTGCTGCTCGAGCGGCACGGGGCGCTCCTCCGACACGATGACGTCGGTGTCGCCGCGCACCGCCTGCAGCCAGTCGCCGAACTCCTCGGCGTTCGACACGGTCGCGCTCAGCGAGACCAGGCGCACCGCCTCGGGGAGGTGGATGATGACCTCCTCCCAGACCGCCCCGCGGAAGCGGTCGGCGAGGTAGTGCACCTCGTCCATCACGACGTAGGCGAGTCGGTCGAGCAGCGGCGAGTCGGCGTAGAGCATGTTGCGCAGCACCTCGGTGGTCATCACGACGATGCGCGCGTTCGCGTTGATGTTGGTGTCGCCCGTGAGCAGGCCCACCTGCTCGGCACCCCAGGCGTCGACGAACTCCTGGTACTTCTGGTTCGACAGCGCCTTGATGGGCGTCGTGTAGAAGACCTTCGCCTGCGATTGCTGCATGGCGAGGTAGACGGCGAACTCGGCGACGATCGTCTTGCCCGCGCCGGTCGGCGCGGCGACCAGCACGCTGCGCCCCTCTTCGAGGGCGCCGCAGGCGGCCCGCTGGAACGGGTCGAGGTCGAACTTGATGGTCGCCTGGAAGTCCGCCACGCGGGGCTGCGTGCGCTGCTGCCGCGAAAGCGCGTACCGCTCGGACGGTGAGAGGCTCGTCACCTCTCCAGCCTACGGGCTCGGATGCCTCGGGGGCGGCGCGACTCGGGGCCCGGCCGTTCAGGTCGGTGCGGTCAGGCCGGCGCGGCTCAGGCGGGTGCGCCGAACTCGGCCGCGTTGCGCCTGGCCACCCGTCGATCGTGCAGGTGCGCGAGGAACCAGGCCGCGAAGTAGAGCACGATCATCGGGATCGCGAGCAGGAACATCGACACGACGTCGGCGGAGGGCGTCGCGATGGCCGTGAACAGCACGATGACGAGGATCGCCACCCGCCACGACTTGATGATCGCCGCCGCGCTCAGCACGCCGACGTAGTTCAGCAGCACGATGAACACGGGCACCACGAAGGCGACGCCGATCGCGAGCACGAGCTTCAGCACGAAGTCGACGTACTCCTTCGCGGTGAGGAAGGCCGCAGCGCTCTCGGGCACGAAGCTCGTCAGCACCTTCACGATGTTCGGCAGCACGAGCCAGCCGGCCGCGCAGCCCAGGAGGAACAGCGGGATGGCCGACGCGAAGAACGCGAGGGTGAACTTCCGCTCGCGGGTGTTCAGACCCGGGACGAGGAAGGCGAACACCTGGTAGAGCCACACCGGGCTCGAGATCACGATGCCGATCGTGAACGCGATCTGCAGGCGGATGTCGAAGGCGCTCGCGATCGTCGGGAACACGATCTCGGCGTCCTTGCCGGTCGCCTCGGCGACGCGCTGCACGGGCTCCTGGATCGCGTTCCAGACGTACAGGTCGGTGAGGATCCAGCCGCCGACCATGCCGACCACGATCGCGATCGCCGAGATGAAGAGGCGCTTGCGCAGCTCGATGAGGTGCTCACCGAGCGACATCCGCTTCTCGCGGTTCTTCTCGCCCCGCTGACTCACCGCGGTCACGCGAGGTCAGGCGCTCTTGCCGGGGCCGGCCTCGCCGTCGGTCTCTTCGCCCTTCTCGGCGGACTTCTCAGCGCCCTTGTCGGAGCCGACCTCGCTCTTGAGGATCTTCATCGACTGGCCGAGGCTGCGCGCCAGGGCGGGGAGCTTCGGCGCGCCGAAGAGCAGCAGGATGACCACGAGGATGATCAGCGCATGCCAACCGGTGAAGCCTTGCCACATAGGTGCTCGTCCAATGTTCGGAAGTTCGGTTGAGACAGTCTACCCGTACGATCAGGGCGCGGGTTCGCCGGGTCGGACGCCCGGCACGTCGTCGTAGCCGGCGAGACCCGCCTCGGCCCACTCGGCGACCGCGGCACGGGCCTCCGGCGGGGCCACGACCGTCACGAGCCCGGGCAGCCCGGCGATGAGGCGCTTGAGGCCGTGGTGGTGGGCGAGGCGGAGCGTGACCCGCAACCGGTCGCCGACCGTCTCGGTCGTCGAGTCCGCGAGGTAGTCGGCCAGCAGGGGCAGCGACTCGGCGGCGACGTCCACCACGACGTCGAAGTCGTTCTCGGAGCCGTGGAAGAGGGTGTCGGGCACCTCGCGGTCGCTGTGGTCGTCGACCGGGCGCTCGCTGACGACGAGCCCGGTCATCCGGTCGATCCGGAAGTTGCGCATGTCGTCGCGGCCGTGGTCGAAGGCCTGCAGATACCAGTCGGCCCCGAGCGAGGCGATGCGGAGCGGATCGACGCGTCGGCGCCCGCGCTCCCCCTGCGCGTTGCGGTAGTCGAACTCGAGCTGGCGCCCGGCGGCCACCGCCTCGCGGATCGTCGCCAGCGAGGCATCCGCCTCGCTCTCGGCGACGGCGAGACGACTGGGCGCGCCCGTGGTGCCGAGCCGCAGCTTCTCGAGCAGCGCGGCGAGCTGGGCGCTGCCGGCGTTCTCGGGCGAGGCCGAGAGGTACTGCAGGCCGGCGATGAGCGCGGATGCCTCGCGGGCCGAGAGGCGCGGTGCGTCGTCGATGGCGACGTGGTGCACGATGACGATCACGTCGTCGTCCTCGAAGGAGTCCCAGTCGATGTCGAAGAGGTCGTTCGCCTGATAGGTGCCGGTCTCGCCCGGCAGGCCCGAGGTGGCGATGAGGCGCACCGCGTCGCGGATCTCGCGCTCGGAGAGCCCGAAGTGCTCGGCGGCCTCCGCAACGTCGACGACCCGACGCTCGAGCAGGTAGGGCACGAACGCCAGCAGGAAGACCAGCTTGTCGGACGCCCGCAGGGGCTTGCGCGCAGCCATCAGCCGTCCTCCCCGTCGCGGTGGGCCGCGGCGACGATGGCGAGCCGCTCGCGCACGGCGTCGCGAAGGCTCGCGGGCGAGAGCACGCGGACCTCGGGCCCGTAGGCCGCGAGCTCGTCGGCGAGCACGACGGCGTCGGTGTAGTGCAGGCTGATCACCCCGCGATCGTCGTCGCGCCGGTGGGCGCGCTTGCCGAGGCGCACCTCGGCGTCGCTGCCCGAGCTCACCGCGAGGTCGGCCGTGTTCTGCAGCCGGAGCTCCTCGAGCTCGGCGAGGATGCGGTCCTGCACGTCGCCGGGCGGCACCTCGAAGGGCGGGCCCGCGAGCTGTTCGACCGGGCCGACGATGCGCGAGAGCAGGAAGGTGCGCAGCCCGTCGGCGTCGCGGTCGCGCCCGTGCAGGTGCCAGCGGCCCTCGTGCAGCACGACGGCGTAGGGCTCGATGGTGCGAACCCTGGGCGCCGGCTCGCCCGGCTTGAAGTAGCGGAATCGCACCGCCTGGCGCCGGTCGAGCGCCTGCCGCAGGGGCTCGAAGGCCGTGTCGCGCACGCGCAGCCGAGGCGCGTAGCCGATGACCGCCTCGCGGGGCTCGATGCCGAGCGCGCGCAGCTTGGTCAGCGCCCGCTGCGAGTCGCTCGAGAGGGATGCCTCGCGCCACACCTCCGCGGCGAGGCCCAGCAGGGCGAGCTCGTCGGGGGTGAACCGCACCTCGTCGGGCAGGTCGTAGCGGCCCTTGGGGATGCGGTAGCGCAGCGACTGGTTGTCGCCGGGGCGATCGGGCGACTCGATGGTCTCGAGCGGGATGCCGAGCTCGCGGATGTCGTCCTTGTCGCGCTCGAACTGCCGCTCCAGGCTCGCGTTCTGCCCGTTCGGCTCGTAGCGCTCGGCGTAGCCGCGCACGGTCGAGAGGATCTCGGACTTCGAGAGCCCCGACTCCGTGGCGAGCAGCGCCAGCACGAGGCTGAACAGGCGGTCCTCGACCTGGATGCGGGGTTCGCCGCTCGCCCTGCCAGTCCGCCCCGCCTTGTCCGCCACAGCAGCGATCATACTGAACCGCGGCGGCCCGCCGGCCGCAGGACGGCGCTCAGACGACGCCCAGGATGTCGACGACGAAGAACAGCGTCGCGCCGCCCGGGATCGTCTGGCCGGCACCGGCGTCGCCGTAGCCCTCGGACGGCGGGATGATGATGCCGAGCTGCGAGCCGACCTTCTGCCCGATGATGGCCTTCGAGAACCCGGTGATGACCTGGGCGTCCTCGCCCGTGGAGACGGTGAAGGTCGCCGGTTCGCCGCTCGCGCCCTTCTCCCACGAGGAGTCGAACACCGAGTTGTCGTCCCAGAGCACACCGGTGTACTGCACGACGACGGTGTCGCCGTCCTCCACCACGGGGCCGTTGCCGGACTTCAGCACCTCGGTCTGCGTCGTCTCGCGCGCGGCCGCGGGCGGGTCGGCCTTCGGCACGGTGATGCCGGGGCGTCCGTCGGGCGCGAGGACGACCGCCGGGAACCCGTCGCGGGTGAGCTGGGGTACGCCGTCCGCCTTCGTCGGGAACGCACGGAGCACGTCGAGCACCAGGATGACCCCGTTGCCCGGCGCCTCGCCCTCGACCGGGGTGCCGTCACCGAACGCATCGTAGTCCGCGGCGACGACGAGGACGCGGGAGCCCTCGCGTGCGCAGCTCAACCCCTTGTCGAAGGCGTAGTTGGACTTGTCGGTGCCCCTGGTGAGCGGCGAGCCGCCCTGATCGCCGAAGCCCGCGGTGCCGAGCTTCTCGCCCGTCTCGCCGTCGTAGGCGACGAACGCCGCCTCGACGAGCTGTCCCTCTTGGATCGTGGGCCCCTCGCCCTCGACGAGCACCTCGCACTGCGTCTCGGTCGGGGTGATCGGCGTCGGGAACGAGACCTTCGGCTCGCTGCCGAAGTCGCCGGTGACGGTCACGGCCTCGGTCGACGCGCCGGTCGTCGCCTGCGGAGCTGAGCCGGCCGCGCAGCCGGTGAGTGCGGCCACGAGGCCGACGGTGGCGATGAGCGCGAGTGACGAGCGCACGGATCCTCGATTCTTCGTCGGGGTGAGGGGTGTCGTTGCGAAGGCGATGAAAGCCTACCCGGCCGAACCGGGAGCCTCGTCGTCCGGCGAGGGCCGCGGGCCGGCGGAGTCGGCGCCGCCGTCGCGCGACTTCGCCGCCGAGGCATCCGCCAAGCGCACGCGCTTGCGCAGCGACTTGTCGCTCACCGTGCGCTCCCCGAGTGCTCCAGGGGTCCACGCCTCGACGTCCTCGGCGCTGAACTCGGTCTTCGACGGGCGCCGCTTGAGCTCGGGCAGGACGGTGCCGGGGGCGAGCCGGCGCGCCGTGATGAGGAAGCCCGTGTGCGCCACCATGCGGTGGTCGGGGCGCACCGCGAGGCCCTGCACGTGCCAGCCGCGCACCATGGTCTCGTTCGCCTGCGGCTCGGTGTACTCGCCCGTCGCGCGGATCGCCTCGGCGACGCGCGAGAGCTGGGTGGCCGTCGCGACGTAGCAGAGCACCACGCCGCCGGGCTTGAGCGCGCGCGACACCGCGTCGAGGCACTCCCACGGCGCGAGCATGTCGAGCACGACCCGGTCGACGGATGCCTCGGCCACCGCCTGCGGCAGCGCCTCGGAGAGGTCGCCCAGGGTGATCGACCAGTTCTCGGGGTCGCGCCCGTGGAACGTCGCGATGTTGCCGCGGGCGACCTCGGCGAACTCCTCGCGGCGTTCGAAGGAGTGCAGCCGGCCCTGCGCGCCGACGGCGCGCAGCAGCCAGAGCGAGAGCGCACCCGATCCGACGCCGGCCTCGACCACGGTCGCGCCGGGGAATACGTCGGCCTGGGCGAGGATCTGGGCGGCGTCCTTCGGGTAGACGATCGCCGCGCCGCGCGGCATCGACATGACGAAGTCGCTGAGCAGCGGTCGCAGCGCGAGGTATTCGATGCCGACCTCGTTCGCCACGACCGAGCCGTCGGGCAGGCCGATGATCGCGTCGTGGGCGATGCCGCCCTTGTGGGAGTGGAACACCTTGCCGGGCTCGAGGGTGATGGTGTGCAGGCGGCCCTTCGGGCCGGTCAACTGCACGCGGTCGCCGATGCGGAAGGGGCCGCTTCGCTCTCCACGGCTCTCGGTCATGCGCCGGCCTCCTCGGGCTGGATGGTGCGGGCGGCCGCGAGGTGCGCGGCGGCCGCGTCGAACAGGATGTCGGCCGTGACGCCGTCGAGCGTCGGCCAGAGCACGTGCGCGTCGCTGCCCTCGAGCGAGGCGATGTGCGGCACGCCGACCGCGAAGGCGCCCGACGCCGCGGCCGAGGCCACGCCGGGCGGCGAGTCCTCGAGCGCGATGCACGCGGCGATGTCGACGCCGAGCAGCTCGGCGGCGCGCAGGTAGGGCTCGGGGTGGGGTTTCGGGTGCTGGACCGTGTCACCGGCCACGAGGGCGTCGAAGGCCTCGAAGTCGATGGCCGAGACGATGTCCTCGGCCATGGCGCGCAGCGACATGGTCACGAGCGCGGTGGGCACGCCGGCGTCGCGAAGCTCGCGCAGCAGCTCCTTCGCGCCCGGGCGCCACGGCACGCCGGTCTCGATCAGCTGCTCGCGCACCCGATTCGTCAGGCGGTGCACGATGTCGTCGGCGGGCAGGTCGACGCCCGCACGCTGGAACACGGCCGCCGACTCCCACAGGCCCGAGCCGACGAGCTGCAGGCCGTCCTCGTCGGTCCACTCGCCGCCGAAGGAGCGCACGAGCTCGGTCTCGGCTCGGATCCAGTAGGGCTCGGTGTCGACGATCGTGCCGTCCATGTCCCACAGGACGGCGGCGGGAAGGCGAGTGGTCACAACCGGCAAGTCTACGGGCAGCGCCTATTGTGGAACCGAACCCGGAGACTCCGGGGCGAGGAAGCGGGGCGACGCGCGTGCAGCAACCGGTCGGATTCGAAGGCGGGCGACTGCTGGTCGTGGCGTTCGAGGGCTGGAACGACGCCGGCGAGGCGGCCACCGGGGCGGCGAAGCTGCTGGTCGAGCGCCTCGGCCTCGTCGAGATCGCCGCGGTCGACCCCGAGCTCTACTTCGACTTCCAGTTCACGCGACCCGCGATCGTCGTGCGCCCGGACGGCACCCGCGAGCTCGACTGGCCGGGTGCGGCCATCATGGGCCCCGGCGGCGTGCGCGACGAGGACGGCGAGGACGCCGTCACCGGACCGGGCGCCGACAGCCTCCACGTGCTCGTGGGCGCGGAGCCGGCGCGCAGCTGGAAGGCCTTCACCGCCGAGCTGATCGACGCCGCCCTCGCGGCGGACATCGAGGGCATCGTGCTCCTGGGCGCGATGCTCGCCGATGCGCCGCACACGCGGCCCCTGGCCGTCTTCGCCTCGAGCGAGAACCCCGAGGTGCGCGCCGAGCTCGGCGTCGAGCGGTCGAGCTACGAGGGCCCCGTCGGCATCCTCAGCGTCATCGCCGACCAGGCGGAGAAGGCGGGCATCCCCACGGTCTCGCTCTGGGCCTCCGTCCCGCACTACGTGCACAACGCCCCGTCGCCGAAGGCGGTGCTCGCGCTGCTCGGCAAGATCGAGGAGCTCACCGGGCTCTCGATCCCCCGCGGCTCGCTCGAGATCGAGGCGAAGGCCTGGGAGGCGGGGGTCGATGCGCTCGCGGCCGACGACGAGGAGATGGCGGCGTACATCGCCCAGCTCGAGGAGGCGCGCGACGCCTTCGACGCGCCCGAGGCGAGCGGCGAGGCCATCGCGAAGGAGTTCGAGCGCTACCTGCGCCGACGCGGCGACGGCCCCGCGGGCGACGAGCCCTGGCGCCCGCGGGAGAGCTGAGGCATCCGCCCGCTCAGGCGCTGATGACGCCGGTGCCGAGCAGCACGAAGATGAGGCTGCCGAGCGCGATGCGGTAGATCACGAAGGGCAGGAAGCTGCGCTTCGAGATGTAGCTCATGAAGAACGCGATGACGAGCAGCGCCACGACGAAGGCCACGAGGGTCGCGGCGCCCGTCTCGAGCGGGCCGTACACGCTCGGCTCGCCGAGGCTCTTGAACAGCTGGTAGAAGCCCGACCCGAACACGGCGGGAATGGCCAGCAGGAAGGCGTAGCGGGCCGCGGCGGCGCGTTCGTAGCCGAGGAAGAGCCCCATCGAGATGGTGCCGCCCGAGCGCGAGACGCCCGGGATGAGCGCGAGCGCCTGCGCGAAGCCGAACAGGATGCCGTGCGGCACGTTCAGCTGGTCGAGGGTGCGGGTCTTTCGCCCGGCCCAGTCGGCAAGGCCGAGGATGACGCCGAAGACGATGAGCATCGTCGCGACGATCCAGAGCGAGCGGAAGGTGGTCTCGATCTCGTCCTGGAAGAGGATGCCGAGCGCCACGATCGGGAGCGAGCCGATGATGATCAGCCAGCCCATGCGGGCATCGGGGTCGTTGCGAGGCACGCGCCCGGTGAACGAGCCGAACCAGTGCGAGATGATCCGCACGATGTCGCGCCAGAAGAACACGACGACGGCCGCCTCGGTGCCGATCTGGGTGATCGCGGTGAACGCGGCCCCTGGATCCTGCGCGCCGGGGAGGAACTCGCCGACGATGCGCAGGTGCGCGCTCGACGAGATCGGCAGGAACTCGGTCAGGCCTTGCACGAACCCGAGGATGAGGGCTTCGATCACGTGTCGTTCGTCCGTTCGGTCGTTGGGTGGTGGCCCGATCGGGCGCCACCGATCGTACGTCGTCGTGCCGGGGATGCGCTGACGGCTCGCCCGCCGCGCGGGTGCGTCAGTACTCGAGCAGCAGGTCGCGCAGCACCCCGTGGCCGAAGGCGAGGGCGTCGAGCGGCACGCGCTCGTCGACGCCGTGGAACATCGCCGGGAAGTCGATGCCCTCGGGCAGTCGCAGCGGGGCGAAGCCGTAGCCCGCGATGCCGAGCCGGCTGAGCGCCTTGTTGTCGGTGCCGCCCGAGAGCAGGTACGGGAACACCGGGGCGCCGGGGTCGTGGGCCGCGAGCGTGCGGGTCACGGCGTCGACGAGGGGCCCGGTGGTGGATGCCTCGAGGCCGACGTCGCGGTGCACGATCTCGATCTCGACGTCGTCGCCGACGATCTGCTGCACCGCCGCCAGCACCTCCTCCTCGTCGCCCGGGAGGGTGCGGATGTCCACGAGCGCGTCGGCGCGGTCGGGGATGACGTTGTGCTTGTAGCCGCCCTCGAGCAGGGTCGGGTTGGTGGTGGTGCGGAGCGTCGCGGTGATGAACCCCGACGCCGAGCCGGTGGCCAGGGCGAGCTCGTCGGGCGAGACCCGCTCGGGGTCGACGCCGAGCTGCGCCGCGACGGCCGTGAGCAGTTCGCGCGTGGTGCCCGTGAGCCGCACCGGCCATTCGGTGCGGCCGAGGCGGGCGATGGCCTCGGCGAGCTTCGTGATCGCGTTGTCGCGGATGAGGCGCGAGCCGTGGGCGGCTGTGCCGCGGGCGATCAGGCGCACCCAGAGCAGCGCCTTCTCCCCCGTCTGCAGGAGGTAGGCGCGGCGGCCGCCGACCGTGATCGAGTAGCCGCCCACCTCGCTGATCGCCTCGGTCGCGCCGGCGAACAGCTCGGGGTGGTTCGACACCAGCCAGTGCGCGCCGAAGTCGCCGCCGGCCTCCTCGTCGGCGAAGAACGCGACGACGAGCTCGCGTTCGGGCAGCCGGCCCGACGCGAGGATCTCGCCGAGCGCGGTGAGCATCATCGCGTCCATGTCCTTCATGTCGACCGCGCCGCGGCCCCAGAGGCATCCGTCGCGCACCTCGCCGGCGAACGGGTCGACGGTCCAGTTGCGCGGGTCGGCGGGAACGACGTCGAGGTGGCCGTGCAGCACGAGCGCGGGCTTGTCGGCATCGCGACCGGGCACGCGCGCGACGACGCTCGCCCGGGTGGGGGCCGACTCGAAGACCTGCGGGCGCAGCCCCATCTCCACGAGCTTCGCCTCGACGTAGCCGGCGGCCTCGTGCTCGCCCTTCGAGCGCCCCTCGCCGTAGTTCGTGGTGTCGAAGCGGATGAGCTCGCGCGCGATCGTCGCGGTCGCGTCGAGGGCGTCGGCGCCCGCGGTGGTCGTTGCAGTCTCGGCCATGCGCCCACGCTACCCTGCGCCGCCGTTCCTGCCCCCGCTCCCCCAGGCTCGCGAGATCTCCTCACAAAGCCGTCCCGACCGATTTTCTCCGGCCGTGATCTGGGGTTTCGATGCTCCGGATGCCTCGGCGGCCCACCGTGGTCGAACGGCCCTCCGAAACCGTGCTAATGTCTTCTACGGCCCGCCGAGAGATCGGCGGGAGACCACGCGCGGGTGGCGGAATTGGCAGACGCGCTAGCTTGAGGTGCTAGTGCCCGTATAGGGCGTGGGGGTTCAAGTCCCCCCTCGCGCACGTGGCGAGAAGGCCGGATCGGAAGATCCGGCCTTCTTCATTTTTCCGGGGTGCTCGGGCTTCGTGCTGCGATGCTCAGAGCGATTCGCTCGGCGGCACGGGCTCGATGAGCTCGGGGCCGTTCTCGCCGAGCGGGGCGACCTCGTGGAAGTCGAGCCGGCTCGACACGCTGCGAGCGGCGGCGACGGCCGCGTCGGCGAGCGACTGGTCGCCCGTCGTGTCGGGGTCGAGCCAGGTGTCCCAGAACTCGCGCGGCAGCGTCACCGGAGCCCGGTCGTGGATGCGGGCGAGGCCGCCCGCGGCATCCGTGGTCAGGATGGTGGCGGTGAGCACCCAGCGCTCGGGGTCGTCGTCGGCCTTGCTGCGGTCGCGCCACCACGAGTAGAGCCCGGCGAAGGCGAGCGGGCCGTCGGGGTCGTGGATGAAGTACGGCGTCTTGCGCTTGTCGACGGTGTGCCACTCGTAGTAGCCGTCGGCGGGGACGATGGCGCGCTTGCCCTCGAGCGACGACCGGAACGAGGCGGCCTTGGCGAGCCCCTCGGCCCTGGCGTTGAAGGTGGGGTACTTGAGCTTCAGCTCGCGCGAGAACGAGGGCACGAGCGACCACCTGGCCGCCTCGAGCCGCCGCACGACCGGCCCCTCCTTCTTGGACTCGATGACGACCGGGATGGGGTCGGTCGGCCGCACGTTCCAGTTGGCCGGCGGCAGGCCCTCGCCGACCGTGTCGACGTCGAACATGCGCACCAGGTCGGGGGCGGTATCGGAGATGACGAAGCGTCCGCACATGGGCTCAGGGTAGCTTCGACGGCCGACATCGTCGGGGGTCCGCGCGAGGATGAGCGCAGTCGGGCCGGGCGTCACGGCCGGCTTGCGTGTTTCGAAGAT
>JBDIAF010000005.1:0-15080 GCA_039812245.1 Agromyces sp.
TCCTCCTCGACCGGGGCGTCGAACGAGTCGGCGTACCGCTGCAGGTGGGCGATGACGGCGTCGCGTCCGAGGAAGCCCGAGGGGTTCGGCCCGCGGTACTCGCCGCCCGGCATGCGGATGTACCGGTTCGGCGTCACGAGCGTGAACGAGTCCCAGCGCCCGGCCCAGGCACTGCCGACGCGGTCGCCCTCGAGCACGACGTGCTCGACGCCCTCGGCGGTGAGTTGGTGGCTCACCGCGAGCCCGGCCTGACCTGCGCCGATCACGAGGACGTCGACGTCCGCTCGCACGCCTCGACGCTACGCCTGTGCGGCGTCTGCGGCGACTCCCCGAACGGGAGGTGCGGGCCGTGTCGGCGGGCGTCGCTAGGCTTCGGGGCATGGCCCGAACGACCTCTGCGTACCGCTGCACCGAGTGCGGGTGGAGCACCGTCAAGTGGGTCGGGCGCTGCGCCGAGTGCCAGCAGTGGGGCACCGTCGCCGAGGCGGCGGCGCCGACCGGGCTGACCCGCACGGCGCGCGCGGCAGCCATCGCTCCTTCGCAGTCGGCGCGGCCGATCGCGCACATCGCGGTCGCCGAGACCAGTCATCGCCCGAGCGGCATCGGCGAGTTCGACCGCGTGCTCGGCGGCGGCATCGTGGCAGGGGCGGCCATCCTGCTCTCGGGCGAGCCCGGCGTCGGCAAGTCGACCCTGCTGCTCGAGGTCGCCGCCCGCGTGGCCGCGTCGGGGCGTCGCGTGCTCTACGTCAGCGCCGAGGAGTCGGCGGCCCAGGTGCGCCTGCGCGCCGGCCGCACCGGGGCGCTCCACGACGAGCTCTACCTCGCGGCCGAGACCGACCTCGCGACCATCCTCGGCCAGATCGACGAGGTCTCGCCCGAGCTGCTCGTCGTCGACTCGGTGCAGACGGTGGCGAGCTCGCTCGTCGACGGCCTGCCGGGCCAGCCGAGCCAGGTGCGCGAGGTCGCCTCGACGCTCATCCGCGTCGCCAAGGAGCGCGAGGTGCCGCTGCTGCTCGTCGGCCACGTCACGAAAGACGGCACCATCGCGGGGCCCCGCCTGCTCGAGCACCTCGTCGACGTCGTGTGCCACTTCGAGGGCGATCGGCAGACCGCGCTGCGCTTCGTGCGGGCGCTGAAGAACCGCTTCGGCCCGACCGACGAGGTGGGCTGCTTCGAGATGACGGGCGAGGGCATCGCCGAGGTGCCCGACCCCTCCGGCCTCTTCCTGAGCCGAGCCCGCACGCCGGTCAGCGGCACGTGCGTCACCGTGGCGCTCGAGGGGCGGCGCGCCCTGCCGGTCGAGGTGCAGGCGCTCGTCGTCGCGACGAAGGCGCCCCAGCCGCGCCGGGTCGTGAACGGGGTCGACCCCGCCCGCGTCGCCATGATCCTCGCCGTGCTCGAACGGCGTGCCGGCCTCAAGGCGCTCGGCGAGCACGACATCTACATCTCGACCGTCGGCGGGGTGCGCCTCGTCGAGCCCGGGGCCGACCTCGCGATCGCGATCGCCGTCGCCTCGGCCATGCGCGATCGCGCCGTGCCGCACGAGCTCGCCGCCTTCGGCGAGATCAGCCTCACCGGCGAGGTGCGCCCCGTCGCAGCGGCCGCGCAGCGCGCCGGCGAGGCCCGTCGGCTCGGCTACAGCGCCATCGTCGACGTCGAGTCGGGCAGCGTGCGCGCCGCGGTCGAGCGGGCCATGCTCGCCGCGAAGGGCAGTCGCGAGCGAGAACTCGACGCGGCGTTCTGAGGCTGCCGGGCGCGGCCCGTCACGCGATGTCGGCGACACGCGCCCGCCCGCGCGCCGGCCGCTCAGATCACGCGGTCGTTGCCCCCGTCGACGCTCAGGTGCGCCCCGGTCGTCGCGGGCAGTCCGGTGCAGAACGCGAGCACGGCGTCGGCGACGGCGGCGCTCGTGACCTCGACCCCGAGGAGGTTGCGGGTGCGGTACTCCTCGACGGTCAGCCCGTACTGCGCTGCGCGCTTGGCGAGCAGCTCGGGCGTCCAGATCGCGGTGTCGAAGACGGCGTCCGGCTCCACCTGGTTGACGCGGATGCCGTCGGCCGCCCACTCGAGGGCCGCGACCCGCGCGAGCTGCGCGGCGGCGGTCTTGCTCGCCGAGTACGCCGCGGCGCCCGGCCCCGGCGCCGCCACGTTCTTCGTCGACACCAGCACGACCCGGCCGCCGCGCGGGGCGAGCGACAGGTACGGGTGCGCGGCGCGGAACGCGCGCATCACGGCGGTGGCGTTGACGCGCATGGCGCGCTCCCACACCGCATCGTCGAGCTCGGCGATCGAGGCGCTCGGCGGGAAGATCCCGGCAGCCACCACGAGCACGTCGGCGCCGCCGAAGTCGCGAGCGGCTAGTTCGAACGCCCGGCCGAGCACGTCGGCGTCGCCCGCATCGCCCGAGACGCCCCGCCAGGCGGGGTCGGCGAAGGCCGTCTCGACATCCGCTGCGAGGTCGATGCCGACCACCGCCGCGCCGCTCGCGAGCAGGGCGGCGGCGACCGCGCGGCCGATGCCGGACGCCGCGCCCGTCACGACCGCGACCTCCCCGGCGAGCGCGGGGGCGGCCGCGGTGCGCAGCTTCGCCTGCTCGAGCGACCAGTACTCGATGTCGAAGGTCTCGGCCTCGTCGAACGAGCGGTAGCCCGCGCCGCGGTCGGCCGCGTCGACGACGTCCATCGTGTGCAGCGCGATGTCGGCCGCGACCGAGAGCGCTCCCACCCGCGCTCCGGCGGTCAGCAGGCCGAACTCGGGGTCGAGGACGACCCGCGGTGCGGGGTCGAGCTCCGTGATCGCCCCGCGGGCGCGTCCGCGATGCGCCTCGACGTAGCGCCGGTAGTCGGCCGCGTACGCAGCGACGTCGCGTCCGACGAGCGGGGTTCGCTTGGTGTGGATCACGTGCTCGGGCGTCGCCGTGCCACGCGAGGTCGCCTCGACGAGGCCGTCGCGACGCGCGAAGGCGAGCGCTCTCGACGACGTCGACTGGCGCAGGTGCATCGGCCGGCCCGCCGCCTCCGACAGCGCGAGGCGCAGCCGCGCGAGCTCGATCGGATCGCCCGCGCGCTCCACCGGCTCGCCCGGGTCGCCCCAGGCGGGGTCACCGAGGCTGGCCGACGCGCGCTCGACGAGGGCCAGGTGGCGGGCGAGCGCCGCATCGGCGGTGTCGGCGAAGGTGAACAGGCCGTGGTTCGACAGCACGATGGCGTCGGCGCCGTCGAGCGCGGTGCCCGCGACGAGGCGCGCGAGCTCGAACCCCGGCATCACGTAGGGCAGCACGACGACCCCGTCGCCGAGCACCTCGCGCACGCGCGCGGCGGAGTCGGGCTGGTCGCTCAGCGCGACGATGGCGTCGGCGTGCGAGTGCAGGACGGCTCGGGCGGGCAGCTTCGCATGCAGCAGCGCCTCGATCGACGCGGTCGGCGCAGCCGAGTCGAGGGAGGCCTGCCGCAGTTCGTTGACCATCGCCTCGTCGTCGAGCCGCTCCAGTTCGAGCAGGCGCAGCAGGCGCTCGCGGCGCAGCGGGGCGAAGCCGGCCGGCTCGATCGTCGCGAGGTTCCAGCCCGACCCCTTGACGAACACGAGGTCGACCGGCTCGCCGGTCGCGTCGACGCCCGTCGTCTTGATGGAGGTGTTGCCGCCGCCGTGCAGCACGAGCGAGGGGTCGGCGCCGAGCCGCCGGGAGACGCGGGCGATCTCCTCGAGCGCCGCGGCGGCGGCCTCGCCGTAGGGGGTGGGGTGAGCGGTCATCGGCCGGCCTCCGTCCAGACGTCGGTCATGGCGCCGAGCACGCGGTCGAACCGCTCGCCCTGCGCCCGATAGGTGGCGCGGTCCGCGCCGGGCACGACCACGAGCGCGGGGTCGGGGTCGCCCCACCACGCGGCGGTGTCCCATCCTGCGCCCGTCGCGGCGAGCGAGGCCACGCCCCTCGCCCCGAGCTCGGTGCCGAGCTGGCGACGCACCGGGTGGCCGATCACGTCCGCGAACATCTGCGCCCACAGCGGGTTCTTGGCACCGCCGCCCGCCAGCGTCCACGGCTCGTCGGAGACGACTGCGCCGCTCCGGCGCACCTTGTCGAGCTGCACCCGGTGGTACTGGGTGATGCCCTCGGCGACGGCGCGGGCGATCTCGCGGTACCCGTGGCTGCCCTTGGCGCCGAGCAGCGTCCCCGACGCGCCGAGGTGCTCGGGGGCGCCGTGCACGAAGGGGAGGAACAGCAGGCCGTCCGCACCCGCGGGCACGTCGGCGGCTGCGGCCAGCAGCTGCTGCGGCGTCACCGCATCGGCTGCGAGCGTCGACATGAGCGAGGAGTACCACTCGATGCTGGCGGCGGACGTCGGGGCGACCTCCTGGGCGAGCATGAGCCCGGGGTCGGGCAGGAGGGCGTTCAGGGTGACGTGCGGCGGCGCCTCGTCGACCGGCACCACGACCGAGTTGATGGCCCAGGTGCCCACGATGATCGTGACGTCGCCCCGGTCGACGGTGCCGGCGCCGAGCGGGCTCGCGACGCAGTCCATGCACCCCGCGACGACGGGCACCCCGACGGGGAGGCCCGTCCGAGCGGCGGCCTCGGCCGTGATGGCGCCGACGACGGCGTTCGACTCGTTCAGCGGCGGCTGCAGGCGCATGAGCTCGCGCGGCAGTCCGAGCATGTCGAAGACCGCCGGATCGTACTCCCGCGTGGCGAGGGCGACGAGCCCGCAGCCCGAGGCATCCGAGTAGTCGGCGCTCGCGACGCCCGTGAGGCACGCGGCGATCCAGTCCTTGCAGGTGAGCGCCCAGCGGGCGCGTTCGAGCGCCGCCGGCTCGTGGTCGTGCAGCCAGCGCAGCAGGACGCCCGGTTGCCCGGCCCACGGCACCGAGCCCGTCGCGCGACGCACCCGCTCGACCTCGTCGGCGTCGAGCGAGGCGACGATCGACTCGGAGCGGCTGTCGGTCGACGCGAAGGCCGCCCGAACCGGCTGCAGCGCCGCGTCGACGAGGTAGAGGCCGTTGCCGTGGCCGGTCGCGCCCACCGCGCGCACGTCCCATCCCTCCTCGTCGAGCCAGCCCGTCAGGCGCTCGAGCACGGTCGCCACCACGTCCCAGAGCGCGATCATGTCGATCTCCTGGCGGTCGCTCGCGACCGCCACGCGCGGATTGGGCGCGGAGAAGGTGCGGATCTCGCGGCCGGCCTCGTCGAACGCCGCGGCCTTGGCGGCGGTCAGGCCCACGTCGATGCCGATGATGCAGTGCTTCGTCGTCACGGTCTCTCCCACGTCGGCTCAGGCGGCTCGTCCGGCCCGGAGCGCACGCGGCATGAAGCGTCGCACCGAGTCGCGGTAGCGGTCAAGTTCGGCCTCGGCCCGCTCGCGCGTCCAGCCGGCGTGCGCGACGAGGACCTCGGCCACGGCCGGCGCCGCCGAGAGGCCGACGTCGGCGTTCAGCCCGACCGCCATCCGGCGCAGCACCACGTCCTCGAGGGTGTGCGCCCCCTCTTCGAGCACGGCGTGCACCGCCTCGGCGGCGATGGCCCCGGTCTCGCGATCGACGACCGCGGCGAGCGCCGCATCCGCCTTCGCGATGCGCTCCACCGCCGCGGCCCGCGTGCCGTAGGTGTCGACGAGTCGCGTCGCGATCGCGGAATCGAGCGAGCTCGCCGCGACGTACTGCGTGCGGAACTCCTGCCAGTCGCCCTCCGGCGCGCCCGGGAAGCGCGCATCGCGCGTCGGCGAGGGGCCGGGCCGGGCTCCGAGCGCCTTCTCGAGGCGCTTCGCGACGAGCTCGCCGAGTGCGCGGTGCGTCGTCAGCTTGCCGCCGACGATCGTGACGAGTCCGCTGCGCTCGCCGTCGTGCACGATGATCTCGTGGTCTCGGCTCACCTTCGACGGGTCGTCGAGATCGGCCACGTAGGGCAGCGGGCGCACGCCCGAGTACGACCACAGCACGTCGTCGGGCGTCAGGCGCGCCGCGGGGATGAGCCCGTTGACCGCGCGCAGCAGGTAGGCGACCTCGTCGTCGTCGATCACGATCTCGTCGAGCGAGCCGTCGTAGGGCAGGTCGGTGGTGCCGATCATGTATCTGCCCTGCCAGGGCAGCACGAACATGGGCCGGGTGTCGTCGGGCGACTCGAAGAAGATGCACGTGTCGGGCGCACCGGGGAAGGCGTCGACGACGAGGTGGCTGCCCTTCGTCGGCCCGATCTGCGTGCGGTGCGGTCCCGCGAGGTCGAGGACCTCGTCGACCCACGGCCCGGCCACGTTCACGACGACCTTCGCCGCGACCTCCACGGGCTCCCCCGTCACGCGGTCGCGATAGCGCAGGCCCGTGATCCGGCCGCCGGAGCGCACGAGCGACTCGACGCGCGAGTGGGTCAGGACGGTGGCGCCGTGCGCCTGCGCGTCGATCGCGAGCTCGACGCAGAGCCGCTCGGTGAGGGGCACGTTCGCGTCGTGGAAGAGCCCGCCCCACTTGAGCCCGCCCTCGACGAGGGACGGGTAGTCGCGGCGCAGGCGACGCCCGAGGACGATGCGGGAGAACGGCAGCGGCTTGGCGAACGAGAGCACGTCGAAGAGCATCAGCCCGCACGAGAGCAGCCACCCCGGCCGGCTGTTCGTCTTCGAGAACGGGATGAGCATCGGGTAGTGGTGCACCAGGTGCGGCGCGCGCCGCAGCAGCAGGTTCCGTTCGCGGATCGACTCGTGCACGAGGTGCAGCTCGAGCCGCTCGAGGTACTTCAGGCCGCCGTGGATCAGGCGGGTGGCGATGGCGGAGGTGCGCGCGCCGAGGTCGTCCTGGTCGATGAGCAGGACCGAGCGGCCCCGGCGGGCCGCCTCCCTGGCGATGGCGAGTCCGTTGATGCCGGCGCCGATCACGGCGACGTCGACGGCCCCGACTCCGGGGCGGTAGCTCGAGAGAGCTGGCATTGGTGATCCTTCGGTGCGATGCGGTGGCCGAGACGAGGGGCGTCGGACGACCCGCGTCCGACGCCCCGCTCGATCAGTGCGAGAGTTCCTCGAAGAGCGCGAAGCCCTCCTCGGCGGTGAGGCCGTCGTGCACGACGCCGCGCACGGCGGCGAGCATCGCCGCGGGGTGCTCCGACTGGAAGACGTTCCGGCCCATGTCGACGCCGGCGGCGCCCTCCTGCATCGCCCGGTAGGCGACCCGCAGCGCCTCGCGCTCCTCGACCTTCTTGCCGCCCGCGATGATGATCGGCACCGGGCACGCGCTCGTCACGGTCTCGAAGCCCTCCTCGACGTAGTAGGTCTTCACGAAGGCGGCGCCGAGCTCGGCGGAGATGCGCGTGGCGAGGCGGAAGTAGCGCGCGTCGCGCACCATGTCGCGACCGACCGCGGTGACGGCCAGCACGGGGATGCCCGTGGCCTGACCCTGGTCGACGAGGGTGGTGAGGTTCTTCACCGACTTCGTCTCGTGCTCGCCGCCGACGAACACCTGCACGGCGAGGGCCGCTGCGTCGAGGCGAACGGCGTCGTCGATCGACACGGCGAGCTCCTCGTCCGACAGGTCCTTCAGCACGCTCGGGCCGCCCGAGGCGCGCAGCACGATGCCCTTGCCCGAGTCGGCGGGGATCGTGGTGCGCAGGGCGCCGCGGGTGCACATGAGGGCGTCGGCCTGCGGCACGAGCGGCACGATCGAGCGGTCGAGGCGCTCGAGGCCCGAGGTCGGGCCCTGGAAGTAGCCGTGGTCGAACGCGAGCATCACCGTCCGGCCGTCGCTCGGGTCGAAGATCCGCGACAGGCGGGCGCGCATGCCCCAGTCCTGGCCTGCGAGGCCCTTGAGGTGGAAGCCTGCGGCGGCATCGGGCGCGGCACCGCCGAAGTCCGTGCCGTCGCGGAGGTCGTCGAGGTCAGCCATTGATGGTCTCCTTCTTTCCGAGGTGGAGTGCGTCGCGGAATCGCGCGAGGGTGGATCGGCCGGTGCCGGTCGCCGCGGTGGAGATGATGACCACGGCGACGACGAGCACGCCCTTCAGGATGTTCTGGGCGCCGATGGACCAGCCGACGAGGTTCAGCAGGCCCGACAGCAGCACGAAGAACATGGCACCGGTCCAGGCGCCGACGGGCACCGGGCGCCCGCCGGAGATGAGGGTCCCGCCGATGACGACCACGGCGATGGAGTCGAGCATGTAGGACGAGCCGAGCACCGTGCTCGGCGAGATGAACGCGGCGAGCAGCCCGCCGGCGAGGCCCGCGAACGCGGCGCAGACGAGGTACGCGCTGGCGGTGACGGTCTTCACCCGCAGGCCCGCCCGCTCGGCGGCGCGCGCGCTCTGCCCGACCGCGACGACCGAGAGCCCGAAGCGGGTTCGGGTGAGCATCAGGGCGATGAGCACCGTCACGAGCGCGACGACGATCGCGATCACCGGGATGCCCGCGATCTTCGCGTTCACGAACGCGCGCAGGGCGGGGTCGGCGCCGGCGCGGTTCGCATCGGCGAGCAGCAGGGTGCCGGAGGTCACGATGAGGCTCGTCGCCAGCGTGGCGATGATCGGCGGCACCCGCAGCAGCAGGATCGCCACGACGCTCACCGCTCCGGCGGCGGCGCCGGCGGCCACCGCGGCGAGGAGGCCCGCGACCGGTCCGGCCGACGCGCTCACCGCAACGGACACGTACGAGCTCATCGAGATCACGGTGCCCACGGAGACGTCGATGTTGCCGGGCCCGAGCGTGATCACGAGCATCTGCCCGAGCGCCACGAGCACGAGGAAGGGCGCCAGGGAGAACGCCTGCATGAGCGGGTCGAGCGGCGCCCCTGGGCGGACGGCGACGATGCAGCCCCAGACGAGGAGGACGCCGACGAGGGACCAGCCCCACGCGGGCCAGGCGAGGCGGCGTCGAGTGCGCGCCGCGGCGATGGCGGTCGTCTCGGGTCCTGGCTTCACTGCAGTGCTCATCGGGTGAACCTCTCGGTGATGACGCGGCCCGCGAGCACGGCGAGCACGATGAGGCCCTGCGCCGCGGACTGAAGGCTCGACGACAGGTTCACCAGGCTCAGCAGCACGGTGATCAGGCCGAGGGTGACGGCGCCGAGGGTGGCGCCGACCGGCAGCGCACGGCCGCCGGAGAACGTGCCGCCGCCGAGGATCACCGCGGCGATGGTCATGAGGGTGAAGTTGCTGGCGGAGTTGATGTCGCCCGATCGGGTCTGCGCGGCCAGCAGGAGGCCGGCGATGACGGCGAGCCCCGCGGCGAGCGCGTACGCGGCCACGCGCGTGCCGGTGAGCGAGCGGCCGGACTTGTCGAGCGTCGCTGCGCTCGAGCCGAGCGCCCGCATCCGCATCCCGATCCGGCTGCGACGGGCGAGGTACCAGCCGACCAGCGTCGCGAGGGCGATGAACACGAGCGGCGCGGGGATCCAGTTCGGTCGCCAGCTGCCGAGCTGTGCGAGCCACTCCGGCGCGGCGCCGCCCGGCGTCGGCAGCAGCTGCAGCCCGAGGCCGAGCCAGACGAACGACATGCCGAGCGTGACGATGATCGACGGCACGCCGCGGCGCTGCACGAGCAGGCCGAGCAGGGCGTAGACCGCGACGATGCCGACGAGCATGCCGATGCCCAGCACCGGGTTCGCGCCCAGCTGCGTCGCCGCGATGACGGTGACGAGGCCGACGAGGAAGCCGATGCCGAGGTCGATGTCGCCGACCGACATGATGAGCATCTGCGCCTGGGCCGCGAAGACGAGCGGCACGGCAGACATCAGCATGAGGGTGAGGCCGGGGACGCTCAGGATGCCCGGTTGGTTCGCCACCGCGATCGAGAAGATCACGATCAGGGCGACGAGGGACAGCAGCGCCGGCGAGCCGTGCGCGGCCCCGGTCGTCAGCCGGTCGGCGAGGCGGGGCCGCGACGCGCTCCGGCGCGGTGCGGCGGCGGTCGTGGTCATCGTGCGCCTCCCGTGGCGTCGTCGAAGGAATCGGCGATGATCCGCTCCTCCGTGTTCGTCTCGCCCGCGAGCTCGGACACGATCCGGCCGGAGCGGAAGACGTAGACCCGCTCGCAGTGGGCCATCTCGCCGTTCTCGGTCGAGTACCAGACCACGGCGCGGCCCGCGGCGGCCTCGGCCTTCATGAGCGCGTAGAGCTCGTTCTTCGTCGCGACGTCGACGCCGCGGAACGGGTCGTCGAGCAGCACGAGTCGGGCGTCGCTGGCGAAGGCGCGCGCGACGAGCACCTTCTGCTGGTTGCCGCCCGAGAGGGCGGTGATCGGGGTGCCGGCCTCGCCGCGCACGCGCAGTGCCGAGATCCACCGGCGGGCGAGCTCGCGCTTCGCCCGGCCGTCCACGACCCCGAACCGCGAGACCGCGGCGAGCGCGGAGATCGTGAGGTTCTCCGCGACGCTCCAGAGCGGCAGGATGCCCGAGGTCTGGCGGTCGCCCGGGACGTAGGACCGGTGCTTCGGCGCGCGAACGCCGCGCCCACCGCGCCAGAGCCTGGCGAGCACGTCCTCCTGCCCCTGGCCGGCGAGCCCGGCGAGCCCGACGATCTCGCCGGCGGCGATGCGGAACGCGGGCCCGTCGCCCGTGCGCAGCTCTGCGATCGTCTCCGCGGAGCCCTGCGAGACGGCGCCGGCCGAGACGGCGCCGGCCGAGACGGCGCCCGTCACCTCGGCGGCCCGCGCGAGCGCGCCCGAGTCGGCCCGCACCTCGCCACCCATGGCGGTGAGCAGCGCCGACTCCGTCGCTCCGGCCGAGTCGACGATCTCGACGACCGCGCCGTCCTTCATGACGGCGATCCGGTCGCTGTGCTCGAGCACCTCCTGCATCCGGTGCGAGATGAGCAGAACGCTGACCCCGCCCGAGACGAGCGACTTCAGGTGCGCGTAGAGCTGGCGGGTCGCGTCGACGCCGAGCGATTCCGTCGGCTCGTCGAGGATCAGCAGCCCGAGGTGGTCGGTGCAGAGCGCCCGCGCGATCTCCACCATCTGCCGTTCGGCCATGGGCAGCTCGCCGGCGCGCCGGATGACGCTGATGCCGTGGCCCGGGAACACCGTGTCGAGCACCTCGGCGATCCGGCGCTCGGCGGTGCCGCGCCAGCCCGGCCGCGGCGGCCTCGGGTCCGAGAGCGCGGCGTTCTCCGCGACGGTGAGGTCGGCGCAGAGCGCGAGCTCCTGGTAGACCATCCGCACGCCGGCCGCGGCGGCGGCGCGCGCGTCCCAGCGCCCGCCGCCTCCGCGCCAGGAGATCCGGCCCTCGTCGGGCTGCTCCCGACCGGCGAGCATCCGCATCAGGGTGCTCTTGCCTGCGCCGTTGTGACCGACGAGCCCGAGGATCTCACCCGGGCCGACGGCGAGGTCGACGCCGTTCAGCGCCCGGGTGCTGCCGTAGCGCTTCGTCACCCCGTGGGCGACGACGGTGTCCGGTTCACGGCGTGACGCGGCGTCGGTCACGGCGGGTTCCGTCGCGGTGGAGGACATGGGGATTCCTTCGGGCTCGTCGATCGTGCGGTCAGTCCAGGGCGGGCGCCGGGGCGGGCTCGCCCGCGGCGATCGCCTCGAGGGCGGCGTTCACGCTCTCCTCGTCCCACGGGTACGCGGCGTACTCGTCGGCGTCGAGCGAGCTCGCCCAGGCGTCGAGGTCGTCCTGGCCGATCTGCAGCAGGGGCAGCACGATCTCGTTGGGGACGTCCTCGCCGGCCAGCTTCGCGAGTGCGACGTAGATCGCCGCGACGCCCTGGCCGGGGTCGGTCAGCGCCGCGAACGAGCCGTTGTCGATGCCGCGCTCCTTCCAGAACGCAAGCGACTTGCCGTCGGTGTCGAACACGACGACCGGCAGCGGGCGCCCGGCGGACTCGAAGGCCTGCACCACGCCCATGCCGCCGATGCAGCCCGGCACGGCGGCGATCTCGGGCAGGGAGCCCAGCACGGCGACGATCTCCTTCTGCGCGGTCGACGAGTCGCAGAAGCCGTTCACCTCGGCCGCGACCGTGACGTCCGGGTAGTCCTTCAGGATCTCGAGCTGGCGGGCGTAGAACTCCTCCTCGGGCTGCGAGCCGATCACGCCGCGGTTGATGATGATGTCGCCCGTGCCGCCGATGGCGTCGAGCGCCGGCTGGATGGAGACCTCGCCCCACTGGTCGTAGGCGTTGCGCACGACGGTCGCGCAGTCGGCGTCCATGTCGGCGTCGAGCACGACGACCGTGATGCCGGCGGCGCAGGCCTCCTCGACCGCGGGCACGAGCGCCGTCGACGAAGCCGGGATAACCATGAGCACGTCGGGCTGCTTCAGCATGAGGCTGCGGATCTGCGACGCCTGCTCCGTCGCGCTGTTCTCGCCCGGGGCGTTGACGGTCGTGTAGTCAGACACGACGCCCTGCTCCTTGAGCTTCTCGGCCTCGGCCTCGAACTTGTCGATGAGCGTGAGCCGCCAGCCGTTCACGAAGCCGTTCGACAGGGCGATCGAGATGCCGTCGCCGTCGGCCGGCGCGCCGTCGGCGCTGCCGGACGCGCATCCGGTGAGGACGAGTGCGGCGGCCGCCGCGGCGGCGACGCCGATGCGTCGCAGGGATCCAAACGACATTGTTCTTGCCTCCAAGGGTTCGCTTCGCTGCGAGGGCGACCGGAGGGTTCCGGCGCCGAGCGGGAGTGTGGTGCGGGTGCGTCGAGGACAGGGGAATCTTGTCCCGACCAACTCATCATGACAAGTTGGTAGTGACTAGAGTAGGAGGCGTCTTCCGCGGTGTCAACCGCGGGCGGCGGTAGTCTCGAACCGCCCCGGGGGCAGGAGGAGGATCCGATGAACGCGGCGTCCCTGCACGGCGACCAGCTCGACCGCGAGTCGGCGCTGCCGCTGTGGCAGCAGCTCGCCATGGTGCTGCGCGCGGCGATCGAGCAGGGCGACCTCGCCCCCGACCAGGCGCTGCCCTCGGAGGCCGAGCTCATCGACCGGTACGGCGTCTCGCGCACCGTGGTGCGCGAGGCGCTCGCCGAGCTGGTGCGCAGCGGGCACATCTACAAGATCCGCGCGAAGGGGTCGTTCGTCTCGCCGAAGCGCCCCGCCCTCCGCTTCATCGGCTCGACGCTCGGATCGTCCGAAGACCTGCGCGCCACCGGAAAGACCGTGACGACCCGCGTGCTGGCGACCTCGGAGGGGCCGGCGGGCGCCGACGAGGCCGCGGCCCTCCGCATCGAGGAGGGCGCGCCCGTCATCCGCCTGCGCCGCCTGCGCTCGGTCGACGGCACGCCCTGGCTGCTCGTCGACACGGTGCTGCCGAAGGCGCTCTTCCCCGGCGTCGCGAAGGCGAACCTCGAGAACCGGTCGCTGTACGAGCACCTGCGCCGGCACTACGGCGTGACCCCCACTGGCGCCGACCGTTGGCTCGAAGCGGTGATCCCGACCGGCGAGCAGGCCGAGCTGCTCGGCCTGGGGCGCGGTGAGCCCGCGCTCGGCATCGAGTCCATCACCTGGGGCCTCGACGGCACCCCGTTCGAGTACTACCGGGGGCTCCACCGCAGCGACGAGTCCCGCTTCTACGTCGGCATCCGCTGACCCGGCGGACGGGAGGAGGCTACGCCTCGAGCGCGCGCAGCAGCTCGGCGGGCGGGGCCTGCATCGGGTGCGGTCCCGCGATGTCGAGGAAGACGGTCGTGATGGTCGAGGCGTGCCGCTTCAGGAACCCGCGCAACCACGCGGGGCTGTGCAGGCCGACGGCGGGCGGCAGGTTCGCCGGCTTGTTGGCGGCGTCGCTGAAGAGCAGCAGGGCGACCTCGCCGGTGTTCGGGTCGCGGTAGGTCCACACCTCGCCGCCGTCGAGCGGCTTGTCGCGCGGGCCGGGCTTGATGAGGGGCACGACCGTGTTGCCGTGGCGCAGGGCGAGGGCGACGGCGGCCATGTCCTGCCGCTCGAGCGCCTCGGCGAGCGCCTGCGAACGGAACTCGAGGGGCTGCTGCGCCTTCTTCTTCGCCTTGCCTGCCATGGCTCCAAGCGTACGCGGGCGCGGCCCCGTCGAGGCGCGCACGTAGACTCGTCGCGTGATCCCCGACTTCCCCGTGCTCGTCTCGTTCGCCCTGGTGGTGGGCCTGCTCACGATCACGCCCGGCGTCGACACCGCACTCGTGCTGCGCGCGGCCGCGACCTCCGGTCGGGCCAGGGCATGGGGCACCGTGCTCGGCATCCAGGCTGGCGTGCTCGTGTGGGGCGCGGCCGCGGCGGTCGGGGTGAGCGCGCTGCTCGCCGCCTCGCAGCTCGCGTTCGACCTGGTGCGCATCGCCGGCGCGATCTACCTGGTCTTCATCGGGGCGCGGCTGCTCTGGTCGGCGATCCGCGGCGCCGCGCACGAGGCATCCGCACCCGCCGCCCGCGGCGACACCTTCCTCACCGGTTTCCGTCAGGGCGCGGTGACCAACCTGCTGAACCCGAAGGTCGGCGCCTTCTACGTCGCCCTGCTGCCGCAGTTCATTCCGGCGGGCGCGCCGCCGCTGCCCTGGGGGCTCGCGCTCGCGGGCGTGCACGTGCTGCTCGGCGTCGTCTGGCTCGGCACGCTGCTGCTCGTGGCCCGCACGATGCGGCGATGGCTGCAGAAGCGCGCGGTCGCCCGGTGGATCGACGGCATCGCCGGCGCCGTCATCACCGGGTTCGGCGTGAAGCTCGCGCTCGACCACTAGGCTCTGGCCATGTTCTCGAGCTTCTCCGGCTGGCATCTCATGATCGTGCTCGCCGTCGTGATCATCCCGATCGCGGTCATCGCGCTGGTCGTCTGGCTCGTGGTTCGCGCGGCGCGCTCGTCGGGCACGGCTGCGCGGGCATCCCTGCAGCAGGCGCCCGCGCAGCAGCCGAGCGCGACACCGGATGCCTCGGCACCGGATGCCTCGGCCCGCCTCGCCCAGCTCGACGAGCTGCGCGCGGCCGGCCGGATCAGCGATGCGGAGTACGAGGCGAAACGCGCGCAGATCCTCGGCGAGCTCTGACGGCGGCGCTCCCGTCGCCCGGATCAGGCGTCGTCGCCCGAGCCGACTGGCTGCGTCTCCTGTGCATCGACCCCGACGACGACCGGCTGCCCCGACGGGACCGGGATCGGGCCCGTGTCGAGGTGCTCGGGCACGAGTTCGACCCCGCCGGTGCTGTTGGCCGCGCGCATGAGATCCTCGATC
>JBDIAF010000006.1:0-14895 GCA_039812245.1 Agromyces sp.
GGTAGGGCTTGGCGAGCGGGCCCGAGGCGGGCAGCGGCGTCTCGGCGGCGTCGGCATCGGCAGCGGCAGCACCGGGCGCGGCGGCGGCGGCGGGCACGACGGGGCCGGATGCCTCGTCGCGGTCGATCTCTGAGCTCGTCGGTTCGGTCACCAGATCGACCCTAGGACCTCAACCGCGCTTGAGGTCAACTCGCCCTCGCCCGGCGACGGCTCCGCCCCGGCCTGCCGGGCCGGCCGGGCCCGTTCACGCGACGTCGCGCGAACGGTCGCCCGGCCCGCGCATGCCCCGCCGTGTGCGCGACTCCGCGATGCGACGTCGCGCGAACGCTCGGGCGCCGCCGGTGCGGCGAGCCATTCACGCGGCTTCGCGACCAGGTTTGACGCGGCCGCCGTCACGGCAGCTCGGCGAAGGCGCGCACCGGGAAGGTGCCGAAGCCCTCGACCCGCGGCGGCACGGCGGTGAACCGGGCGCCGCTCGCGGGCAGCCGGTCGAGCGCGGTCAGGTGCTCGACGACGTGGATGCCCGCATCG
Source organism: Agromyces sp. (assembly GCA_039812245.1). Taxonomy (GTDB): domain Bacteria; phylum Actinomycetota; class Actinomycetes; order Actinomycetales; family Microbacteriaceae; genus Agromyces. The sequence goes on from JBDIAF010000006.1 coordinate 532, forward strand.
AGCAGCAGCGAGTGGGCGGGCCTCGTTCCGCCCGCCTCGGTGTCGTCGATGTTGAGCGAGTCGATGCCCACGAGCGCGACCCCCGCGTCGACGAGGTGGCGCACGCCGGCCTCGCTGAGGTACGGCGCCCCTGATGCGTACTCGGGGGTGCCGAAGTGACGGCTCCAGCCGGTGTGCAGCAGCACCGCCGCCCCCGCGAGGGCCTCGCGCGGGCGCTCGAAGAAGACCTCTGCCGGGATGCCCCGGGCCGAGGCGTCCTGCACGTGGAAGACCTCGGCGCGAAGGCCCACGAGCGTCTCGAGCGGGAGCGAGGCGAGGTCGCCGCCGTCGGCGTAGCGGTGGAACGGGCTGTCGAGGTAGGTGCCCGTGTTGCCGATCATCGTGATCAGGTCGAGGGCGAACTCGGTGCCGGCGGCGTAGTGGCTGCGCGAGTCCTCGCGGGTGAGGTGCGGTGTGATGACGGGCGCCGGCAGCCCCGGGTAGGTGACGAGGCCGGCGCGGATCGCGTGGCTGAGGTCGACGAGCCCGCCGCGCGCCGCATCGGTCGTGCGGTGCGGGGTCGCCTCGGCGACGGCCACGCCGCGCGAGCCCTTGTGCGCCTCGGCGACGATCTCGAGGGAGGTGAACTCGACGCCGCCGACGAGGGCGAGGCCCAGGTGCCGCACGAGCAGCTCGGCGAGCGTCGCCTCGTCGACGTCGGGGCCGGGCACGTCGAGCCGGAAGCCGGTCGCGCGCAGCCCTCCCCCGTTGACGAAGACGATGTCGGCGTCGAAGACGGCGCGGTACTCGGTCACTGCTGAACCCTTCCGCGGCGCATCCGCCGCACGACGGTGACGGCGATCGCGGCGAGCGCGAGCACCCCCGGCACGATGAGGTTGGCGCCGGCGAGCACGAGCAGGCCCGCCGTGAGCGCGGTGGCGACGACGGCGAGCCACCAGCCGACGCTCCAGCGGCGCAGCAGCAGCGTCGCCGAGAGCATGCCGACGAAGTAGATCGCGACCATGTTGCTCGTGTGGATGAGGATGAACGTGCCGAGCGCTCCCCCGCTGACGACCACGAGCACGAAGTAGACGAGCGTCACGACGCCGGTGAGCGCGAGCGCCCGCCGCGGCACCTCGCCGCCCGCCGCGCCCTTCGCGAAGAAGCGGGGCAGGTCGCCGTCGCGGCCGAGGGCCGCGCCGAGGTTGCCGAACGCCGGGAGGTAGGCGTTCATCACGCCCGTCGTGACGATGACGGCGATGGTGGCGACGATCGCCGGCCCGATGCCGGGCAGCACGACGTCGACGAGATCGATGAGCGGCACGACGCCCTGACCCGCCCGCTCGCCGAGCACCCCGACGGTGACGAACTGCAGCGCGAGGTAGCCGACGCCCACGACGACGATCGCGATGGCCGTCGCGATCGGGATGATGCGGCGCGGATTCTTGAACTCGCCGGCGATGTGGGTGCCGACCTCCCAGCCGGCGAAGGCCCAGACGAACAGGCTGATGGCCGTGCCGACGCCCGCCCAGCCGTTGGGCAGGAACGGCTCGAAGTTGCCGCCCTCGACGTGCGGGAAGGTGAGCGCGACGACCGAGACCACGACCGCGAGCAGCAGGCCGGTGAGCACGAGCTGCACCCAGCCGGCGACGCGCACCCCGAACCAGCTGACGACGTAGGGCGGCACGAAGATGGCCGCGGCGATGAGCGGCACGGCCGAGCGATCGACGCCGAGCGCGGCCACGACGTACTCGCCGCAGAGGATCGTGACGACCGGCGCGCCCACGCAGACGCCGAAGTAGAACCAGTACCCGGTCATGCGGGCGACGGTGGCGCCGAGCACGCGGCGGGCGTAGCTCGCGACCCCGCCAGGGTCGGGGAACCGGGCGGCGAGCGCCGCGAAGGTGCCGGCGAGCGGGATCGAGAGCACGAGCACCGCGGCGACCGCAAGGATGGACGCGGGCCCGGCGGCCGCGGCCGCGAGACCCGGCAGGGCCAGGATGCCCGTGCCGAGCACGCTCGCGATGTAGAGCGCGGTGCCCTGACCGAGCCCCAGGGTGCCATGCGAGGCGGGCCCGGTCGAGGCCGGCGCCGCCGAGGCATCCCCCGCCTGCGCACCGTGCGCGGCGGCCGCGATCGTCTCGTTCTGCGTCACCCGGTCAGTCTGGCGGATGCCTCCGACATCCCGCACTGGCAGGGATGACACTCTTCGTGCATATGCTGCCAAGCGTGGGCTCCGACCGTGGCCGTGGCCCCGCGGCCCGCGGCTCACCCGGCCGTCGACACCCGCTCGAGGGTCTGGTCGATGTCGGCGAGCAGGTCGTCGGCGTCCTCGATGCCGACCGAGAGGCGCACGATCGACTCGGGCACCTCGGCCTCGGTGCCCTTCACCGAGGCGTGCGTCATCTCCGACGGGTAGTTCACGAGCGACTCGACGCCGCCGAGCGACTCGGCCAGCTGGAACAGCTCGGTCGACTCGGCGAAGCGCCGTGCCGCGGCGGCGCCGCCCGCGAGCTCGATCGAGAGCATGCCGCCGAAGCCCGACATCTGCCGGCCGGCGAGTTCGTGGCCCGGGTGCGAGTCGAGGCCCGGGTAGTACACCCGCGCGATCGCGGGGTGCTCCTCGAGCCGGCGGGCGATCGCGAGGGCGTTCTGGCTGTGCCGCTGCATGCGCACGCCGAGCGTCTTGATGCCGCGCGAGGTGAGGAAGGCGTCGAACGGCCCCGACACGGCACCCGCCGCGAACTGGGTGAACTGCACCCGCTCGTGCAGCTCGTCCTGGCCGGGGGCGAACACGAGCGCGCCGCCGATGACGTCGGAGTGGCCGCCGAGGTACTTCGTGGTGGAGTGCACGACGACGTCGGCGCCGAGCGACACGGGCTGCTGCAGCGCGGGGCTCGCGAAGGTGTTGTCGACGACCACGACGAGGCCGGCCTCGTGCCCGAGCTCGGCGAGCGCGGCGAGGTCGGAGATCTTCATGAGCGGGTTCGAGGGCGTCTCGATCCAGAGCACCTTGGTGACGCCCGGCTCGATCGCCGCGCGCACGACGTCGAGGTCGCTCGTGTCGACCGTCGAGTGCCGAACGCCCCAGGCGCCGTGCACCCGGCGGATGAGGCGGTGCGTGCCGCCGTAGACGTCGTTGCCGATGACGACGTGGTCGCCGGGGGCGAGCACCGTGCGCAGCAGGGCGTCCTCGGCGGCGAGGCCGGAGGCGAACGAGAGCGCGTGCGCTCCGCCCTCGAGGGCGGCGAGCTGGGTCTCGAGGGCCGTGCGGGTCGGGTTGCCGCCGCGCGAGTACTCGTAGCCGCCGCGGAGGCCGCCGACGCCGTCCTGCACGTAGGTCGAGGTGGCGTAGATGGGCGGGATCACGGCGCCGGTGGTCGGGTCGAATGCCTGGCCGGCGTGGATGGCGCGGGTGTCGAAGCGGGCGTGGTCGGAGTGCATGTTCGTGTTCGCTTTCGTGTGGTTCAGTGCGAGAGGTAGCCGAGCAGGTCGCTGCGGGTCACGACCCCGAGCGCCTTGCCGCCGTCGGTGACGAGCATCGCCGGGGCATCCGTGAAGGCCTGCCTGGCGGTCGCGACCGGCTCGTTCACGCCGATGAGCGGCAGCGGCTCGCCGAGGACGCTGCGGACCTGGTCGGTGAGCTTCGCCTGCCCCGAGAACACCTGCTCGAGCAGTTGCTCCTCGTGCAGGGCGCCGAGCACCTCGCCGAGCACGACGGGCGGCTCGTGCCCGACGACGACGAGCTGCGAGACGCCGGTCGCGGTCATCCGGTCGATGGCCTCGCGCACGGTGTCGTCGGGGAAGACCGCGACGAGGGGCCCGGTGCCGGCGAGCGCGGCACGGTCGGCCTTGGCGGCGAGCAGGTCGGCGACGGTGTGGCCCTGCGGGGCGTTGCCGAAGCCGTAGGCGCGCAGCCACTTGTCGTTGAAGATCTTGCCGAGGTAGCCCCGGCCGCCGTCGGGCAGCAGCACGACGAACACGTCGTCGGCGGTGACCCCGGGGGCCGATGCCGCCTTCAGCGCCGCCACGACGGCCATGCCGCTGGAGCCGCCCACGAGGATGCCCTCCTCCCGCGCGAGCCGGCGGGTCATCGCGAACGACTCGGCGTCGGTGACCTCGATGATCTCGTGCGGCACGGCGGGGTCGTAGGCGCTCGGCCAGAAGTCCTCGCCGACGCCCTCGACGAAGTAGGGGCGCCCCGTGCCGCCGGAGTAGATCGAGCCCTCGGGGTCGGCGCCGATGATGCGCACGGCGTCGCCCGACACCTCGCGGAGGTACCGCCCGGTGCCGGTGATCGTGCCGCCCGTGCCGACGCCCGCGACGAAGTGGGTGACCCGGCCCTCGGTGTCGCGCCAGATCTCGGGGCCCGTCGTCTCGTAGTGCGAGCGCGGGCCGTTCGGGTTCGAGTACTGGTCGGGCTTGAACGCCCCCGGCGTCTCGCGCACGAGCCGGTCGCTCACGCCGTAGTACGACTCGGGGCTGTCGGGCGCGACCGCGGTGGGCGTGACGACGACCTCGGCGCCGTACGCCGTGAGCACGTTGCGCTTGTCCTCGCTCACCTTGTCGGGGCACACGAAGATGCACTTGTAGCCGCGCTGCTGCGCGACGAGCGCGAGCCCGACGCCGGTGTTGCCGCTCGTCGGCTCGACGATGGTGCCGCCCGGCTTCAGCTTGCCCTCGCGCTCGGCCGCGTCGATGATGCGGCCGGCGATCCGATCCTTCGAGGAGCCGCCGGGGTTCAGGTACTCGAGCTTCACGAGCACCGTGGCCGGCGTGACGCCCTCGGTGACGCGGTTGAGCTTGACGAGCGGGGTGTCGCCGACGAGGTCGACGATGGACTCTGCGTACTTCATACGTGTTCTTCTCTTCCGGGGAGCGCCTCTGGTGGAGGCGGCTCGTGCGTTGACGTCGGTGCTTCTGGGCGTCTGGAGCGCTGCCGCGGGGAAGTGCGGATGCCGCGCGCGACGCGTGAGGGAGGGGTCGCCTGTCTCAGCGACGACAACACAGCAGCGAAGAGCTCACGACTGCCAGCCTAGCCTCGCGCCGCCGCCTTCGCCGAGCCCTTCCTGGCGAACAGCGTCTCCGACTCCTCGAGCGCCATGCCGTTGGTCTCTGGCACCTTCCAGAACACGAAGACGAACGAGAGGGCCGCGAACGCGGCGTACATGCCGTAGGTGAACAGCAGCGAGAAGTCGCTGAGGGCGGGGAAGGTGACCGTGACGAGGAAGTTCGCGATCCACTGCGCCGCCGCGGCGAGGCCGAGCGCGCGGGCCCGGAAGCGGTTCGGGAAGATCTCGCCGAGCAGCACCCACACGAGCGGCCCCCACGAGAAGCCGAAGAACACGACGAACAGGTTCGCGGCGACGAGGGCGATCGGCGCCCAGGCCCCGGGCAGCGACACCTCGCCGTCGACGGTGACCGAGTTGCCGAAGGCGAGCGCCATGGTGCCGAGCGAGATCGTCATGCCCGCCGAGCCGATGAGCAGCAGCGGGCGGCGCCCGACGCGGTCGACGAGGGCGATCGCCACGAACGTCACCAGGATGTTCGTGACCGAGGTGATCACCGAGATGAGCAGCGAGTTCGACTCGTCGAAGCCCACCGCCTTCCAGAGCGTCGTCGAGTAGTAGAAGATCACGTTGATGCCGACGAACTGCTGGAAGACGCTCAGCAGGATGCCGATCCAGACGATGCGCTGCAGGCCGAGCACGGGGCCGCGCAGCGCGCCCTTCCGCTTGGCGAGGGCGTCCTGCTGCACCGAGGTGTGGATGTCGCGGATGGCCCGGTCGACCTCGTGCGGCGCGATGCGGCCGAGGATCCTGCGCGCCTCGCCCTCCTTGCCGACCTTCACGAGGAACCGCGGCGACTCGGGCAGGGTGAGCGCGAGCCCGCCGTAGATGAGCGAGGGCACGACGCAGGCCATGAACATCCAGCGCCACGCCTCGAGCCCGAGCCAGTACGGCTGGTCGGCGCCGCCCGCTGCATTCGCGAACAGCGCGTCGGAGAGCAGCGCGGCGAAGATGCCGAAGACGATGGCGAGCTGCTGCAGCGAGGCGAGCCGGCCGCGCACCAGCCGAGGCGAGATCTCGGCGATGTAGGCCGGCGCGACCACGGAGGCGATTCCGATGCCGAGTCCGCCGATGAGTCGCCAGACGATGAGGTCGACGACGCCGAAGGCGAGGCCCGAGCCGATCGACGAGACGAGGAAGAGGATCGCGCCGATCACCATCACGGGGATCCGGCCGAAGCGGTCGGCGAGCCGCCCGGCGAGCTCGGAGCCGACGGCGCAGCCCAGCAGCGCGCTCGCGACCGCGAAGCCCGTGAGCCCCGCCGAGAGCCCGAACTGGTGCTGGATGGCGTCGACGGCCCCGTTCACCACGGAGGAGTCGAAGCCGAACAGGAACCCGCCGACGGCGCCGGCCGCCGCGAGTCCGATGACGCGCGCGTTCAGCCCGTCGGCGCCGGGCGGGGCGGATGCCTCGACCGCCGTGTCGCGCCCGCCGCTGCCCTCGGAACCCGTCATCGTCGACCTCCTTGATCGGGGCCCGCGCCGACCGCGCGAACGCGCCTGTTGCACACGATATTCCACACTGCGAATGCACTGGGAGAACTTCCTCCGACGAGATTCGCCAGGTCCATGCATCCGTATCATCGGAGGGACCCCGACCCCCTATCCGCCCCGAAGACGCCGAGCCGCAGGGCCCCGCATTCGGGCGGCGCAGAGAGGCCAGCGTGAACGCGACCCCCGCCCAGCCGTCGAAGCCCACCACGAAGCAGCAGCGGCAGGCCGCGCGCGACGCGAAGCTCGCCGAGTTCCGCGCGAAGGAGGCCCGGCGCAAGCGCACCCGCGGCATCGCCATCGGCGCCGGTGTCGTCGCGCTCGTGGCGGTCATCGGCCTGCTCGTGACGGCCATCGTGCTGACGCCCAAGCCCGCCACGTACGCGGCGGGCGGCACCGGCGAGACGATCGAGGGCGTCGAGACCTTCGACAACGCCGCCGGCCACGTCGAGGGCGCGGTCGACTACCCGCAGACCCCGCCCGCCGGCGGCGAGCACAACCCCGTGTGGCTGAACTGCGGCGTCTACGACGAGCCGGTGCCGAACGAGGCCGCGGTGCACTCGCTCGAGCACGGCGCCCTGTGGGTCACCTACGACGCCGAGAAGGTGACGGACGACGAGCTCGCGACCCTGAAGTCCAAGCTCCCCTCGACGTACGTGGTGCTCTCGCCGTTCACGGGCCTCGACGCGCCGATCGTGCTGAGCGGCTGGAACACCCAGCTGAAGCTCGACGACGCCGCCGACCCGCGCATCCCCGCCTTCTTCGAGGAGTACTGGCAGAGCCAGCACGTGCCGGAGCCCGGCGCGCCGTGCACCGGCGCGTGCGACGCACCGGGCAAGGTCTCGTGACGCGGTGAGCGAGCCCCGCTCCGAGCCCGAGCCCGGGCGGGCCCCCGAGCCCCGCGCCGGCCGGACCCGCACCGCCGCGCTCGTCGTCGGCGCCCTCGTCGCGATCGTCGTCGTCGGCCTCGTCGCCTTCTCGATCGGCCGGCTCTCGGCGCTGTCGGCCACGACGCCGGGCGAGACGAGCGCCGAGGCCGGCTTCGCCCGCGACATGCAGGTGCACCATCAGCAGGGCGTCGAGCTCGCCCTCATCGTCCGGCAGTCGAGCGACGACCCGGCGGTGCGCCTGCTCGCCGACGACATCGCAGCCACCCAGGCGCAGCAGTCGGGCCAGCTCGCCGGCTGGCTCAACGTCTGGGGGCTGCCGCAGTACAGCGCCGAGCCGTCGATGAGCTGGATGACCCGGGGCGGCGGCCATTCGGCCCACACGCCCGGACAGCCCATGCCGGGCCTCGCGACGCCAGGCCAGATCGCCCGCCTGAAGGCGGCGAGCGGCGCCGACGCCGACCGGATCTTCCTCGAGCTGATGATCGCCCACCACGAGGGCGCCGTGGAGATGGCCGAGGCGCTCGTCGACCGCTCTCAGCACGAGGTCGCGCTCGCCTTCGCGAACGCCGTGATCACCTCGCAGCGCTCCGAGATCGAGCTCATGAACTCGATGCTCGCAGAACGCGGCGGCGCACCCGTCGTGCTGCCGGCCTCGTAGCCGAGGCCCGCTAGTCGGCTGCGCCGGCGGGCACCGCCAGCGGCGCCTGCGCCTGCTCGCGGTAGAGCGAGGCGTACACGCCGCCGGCCGCGAGCAGCTCGGCATGCGTGCCCCGCTCGACGATGCGCCCCGCGACGACCACGAAGATGACATCGGCCCCGACCACGGTGGTGAGCCGGTGCGCGATCGCGATCGTCGTGCGGCCCTTGGCTGCGTCGTCGAGCGCCTGCTGCACGACCCGCTCCGAGATGGTGTCGAGTGCGCTCGTGGCCTCGTCGAGCACGAGCACCGGCGGGTCCTTCAGCAGCACGCGGGCGATCGCGATGCGCTGCTTCTCGCCGCCCGAGAGCCGGTAGCCGCGCTCCCCCACGACGGTGTCGTACCCGTCGGGGAAGCTCGCGATCGTCTCGTGGATGTTCGCGGCGCGCGCGGCCGCCTCCAGCTCGGGCTGCGAGGCATCCGGCTTGGCGTAGCGCAGGTTGTCGGCGATCGAGGCGTGGAAGAGGTACGTCTCCTGGCTCACGATGCCGATGTTCGAGACGAGCGACTGCTGCGCGAGCTCGCGCACGTCGACGCCGGCGAAGCGCACGGATCCGGCGCTCGCCTCGTAGAGCCGGGGCACGAGGTACGACACCGTGGTCTTGCCCGCGCCCGACGGCCCGACGAAGGCGGCGAACTGCCCGGGCTCGATCGTGAACGACACCTCGTCGAGGGTCGGCGAGGCCTCGGCATCCGCGTCGGGGTAGCGGAACGAGACGCGGTCGAACTCGACCCGCCCGAGCGCCTCGGCACCGGGTGCGCCCGGCTCCGGCACCATGCGGGCGCCGGGCGCGTCGGCGATCGACGGCTTCAGGTCGAGGTACTCGAAGATGCGGGCGAACAGCGCGCTCGAGGTCTGCAGGTCGAGCGCGACGCGCATGAGCCCCATCATCGGGAACAGCAGGCGGGCCTCGACCGTCGTGAACGCCACGATCGTGCCGGCCGTGATGTCGCTCGCGCCGCCCGCGATGAGCCAGCCCGACACGAGGTAGACGATCGCCGGCACCGCCGACATGAAGATGTTGACCATCGCGAAGAACCACTGCCCGGTCATCTGCTGCTTGACCTGCAGGCCGATCTGGGTGCGGTTCTCGTCGGCGTAGCGGTCGATCTCGCTCTGCTGGCGGGTGAAGCTCTTCGACAGCAGGATGCCCGACACCGAGAGCGTCTCCTGCGTGATCGAGGTCATCTCCGACAGCGACTCCTGCGTCTTCGCGGCGAGCCGTGCGCGCACCCGGCCGACGCGACGCTGGGCGAACACCATGAGCGGCAGCAGGACGACGGCGATGATCGTCAACTGCCAGCTGAGCAGCAGCATCGCGACGAAGGCCGAGATGACGGTCACCGTGTTGCCGAGCACGCTCGAGACGGTGTTGGTCAGCACGCCCGCGACGCCGCCCACGTCGTTCTGCAGCCGCGACTGGATGACGCCCGTCTTGGTGCGGGTGAAGAAGCTGAGCTCCATCGACTGGAGGTGCGAGAACAGCCGCACCCGCAGCGCGCCCATGACCTTGTTGCCGATGGTCGCGGTGAGCCAGGTCTGCCAGACGCCGATCAGGGCCGACACGACGAAGACGCCGATCATCGCCGCGACGATCCAGCCGAGCACGGGCAGGTCGGGCCCGAGCGCCTCGCCCGACGCGTCCTTCGGGAACAGTCCGTCGTCGAACGCGCGCTGGGTGAGCAGCGGCGGGATCACCGCGAGCGCCGCCCCGAGCAGCACGAGCACGACGGTGGTCGTGAGCGCCGCCCGGTGCGGGGCGAAGAGCTCGGCGATGCGGCGCATCAGGTGGGGGATCTTCGGCGCCTCGGCGTTCAGGGCCCGCTGCGCCGCCTCGTCGCCGGAGGCGATGCGGGTGCGGGGCTTGCCCATGCGCCCCGACTGCTGGCCGGGCGCGGTCGAGTGCATGCTCACCGCTTCACCCTACGCCGGGCCGGCGACGCCGCAGGCGGGTCGCCGCGGTCGCCCTTCGCCGGCCGCGAACGCCTGGTGCGCCGTTCGCGAGCAGCAGCACGGATGCCCCGGGCCCCCGCCCGAGGCATCCGCCCCCCTGCCCGAACCGAGCTCAGCCCTTCGACGACCCCGCGAGCAGCCCGCGCACGAAGTAGCGCTGCAGGCTGAAGAACACGATGAGCGGGATGACGATGGAGATGAAGGCCGATGCCGTGAGCAGCTGCCAGTCCTGCCCTCTCGTGCCGACCAACTCGGCCAATCGCTGGGTGAGCGGCGCGACGTCCTGCGTGCCGCCCGAGAAGATCAGCGCGACCAGCAGGTCGTTCCACACCCAGATGAACTGGAAGATCGCGAACGAGGCGAGGGCCGGGGTCGCGAGCGGCAGCACGATGCGGAAGAAGATCTGCCCATGGGTGGCGCCGTCGACCCTGGCCGCCTCGATCACGTCGGAGGGGATCTCCGAGATGAAGTTGTGCAGCAGGAAGATCGCCAGCGGCAGGCCGAACATCGCGTGCGCGAGCCACACCGGCGCGTAGTTCTGCTCGGGGATGATCGGCACCACGTCGTGCAGCCACGCCTGCATCGGACGGAGCCAGGTGGAGAAGATCTGCAGCAGCGGGACGAGCGCCATCTGCAGCGGCACGATCTGCAGCGCGAACACGAAGATGAACAGCCAGTTCACCCACCTGAACTTGATCCAGGCGAACGCGTACGCGGCCATCGAGGCGAAGACGAGCGGGATGAGCGTGCCCAGCAGCGCGATGGCGATGGAGTTCACGATGTACGCCCCGAGCTGGGGCGACGACGAGGAGGTCGAGAACAGCACGGAGGCGTAGTTGTCGAGCGTCAGCCCGGGGTTCTGGAAGTAGGTCCACCACCCCGTCGTGCGGATCAGCTCGGCCGGGCGGAACGAGGAGAGGAACAGGCCGAACGTCGGGATCGTCCAGAGCACCGCGATGACGAGCGACACGACCGTCGCGGTGCGCGAGGTCAACCGCTTCTTGACGCGCCCGGCCTTCGTGGCCGGCTCGTAGGCGGATCGCTCGGCGGCCTCGAGCGAGCCGAGGTCTTTGCCGACGGGGAGGTCGGCCGGGGCGACGCTGCTCATCGGATCTCCCTCTGCTTGCGGAGGACGTTGACGTTGTAGACCACGATCGGCAGGACGAGCACGAACAGGATGAGCGCGAGCGCCGACCCGCGGCCGACCTCGCTCGCGCGGAACGCCTGCGTGTACATCTCGTTCGCGATGACGCTCGTGTTGAAGTTGCCCGCGGTCATGGTGCGCACGATGTCGAACACCTTGAGCGTCGCGATGGAGATCGTGGTGAGCACCACGACGAGCGCACCCCTGATGCCGGGCACCGTCACGTTGACGAACCGCTGCCAGCCGTTGGTGCCGTCGAGCTGCGCGGCCTCGATCTGCTCGGTCGGCACGCCCTTGATCGCCGCGCTCAGCAGCACCATCGCGAAGCCGGTCTGGATCCAGATCATCACGACGATCAGCAGGATCGTGTTGATCGGATCGGTCTGCATCCATTGCACCGGCTCGCCGCCGAAGGCGACGACGACGGCGTTCAGCAGGCCGATCTGCTCCCGGTCGCCCGAGCGGTACTCGTAGACGAAGCGCCAGATGACGCCGGCGCCGACGAACGAGATCGCGATCGGCATGAAGAGCACGACCTTGTAGTACTTCTCACCCCTCGAGCGGTCGATGAAGACCGCGTACGCGAGCCCGATCGCCGTCGAGAACGTCGGCACGAGCAGCACCCAGATGACCGTGTTGATGAGCGTGCGGATCGACGCCGGCTGGGTGAAGGTCCAGATGAAGTTGTCGAGCGTCCAGTCGCCGCCCGAGGTCTGGAACGCGAGGATGCTCGTGCGGATCGCCGGGTACACGAGCCCGACGACGACGAACAGCATCGCGGGGGCGAGGAAGCCCGCCAGCTGCCAGTAGTCGCGCCCCTTCTTGGGCGCCTTGTCGATGAAGAAGATGAGCAGGCCCACGACCGCCGCGAAGATCGCGAGCCCCATCACCACCTGCAGGATCTTGCCGAGCAGATCGGCCGTGGTCATCGTGCCTCCCTCGTTTCTCAGGTCGGGTCGAGTCGCCGTCGGGGTGGCGCCGAGGGGCGGAGCGCAGGCCCCGCCCCTCGGTCATGCCGTGCCCTGCGTCAGCTCGCCGGCCAGCTGGCCTCGATCGCGTCGAGGGTCTGCGCGGTGCTCTGCCCGCCGACCCAGGCCACGATGCCCTTCCAGAAGGAGTCGGCGCCGACGGCGCCGGGCATCAGGTCGGACCCGTCGAACCGGAACGTCGTCTCGGGGTCCTGCAGGATCTCGATCGACTGCACGAGCAGCTCGCTCGACGCGTTCTCGGGGTCGACGCCCTTGTTGGCGCTGATGACGCCGCCGAGGCTCACCCGGTTGTTCGCCCAGGTGTCGCTCGACAGGTACGCGCGGAACGCCTCGACCTCTTCGGCGTCGCGGAACGCGACCGGGAACTCGCCGCCGCCCGTGACCGACAGCGGGTCGTCGGCGTTGACCGGCGGCAGCAGGAAGCCGAACACGTCGCCGTCGGAGGCCACCTTCACCTCGTCGCCGCCCTCGGGGTTCCAGAAGGTCTCGTAGAACGAGGCCTGGTGGTGCAGCGAGCACTCGCCGTCGAGGATGGGCAGGCCCGCCGTCTGGAACGCCTCGGTGACCAGCGTCGACACGTCGCCGATGCCGCCGTTCACCATCTCGTCGTTCTTCAGGTAGCCGCCGACCTCGTCGAACGCCGCCGCGACCTGGGGGTCGTTGAACGGGATGCCGTGGGTGACCCACTGGTCGTAGACGTCGGGGCCGTACAGGCGCAGCATGTAGTCCTCGATCCAGTCGGTGCCCGGCCACCCGGTGGCGTCGCCCGACTCGAGCCCGACGCACCACGGCTTGTGGTCGCCCTCGGCCGCGATGGTCTCGGAGAGCGTCTTCAGCTCGTCGAGGGTCTTGGGGATCTCGTACCCCTTCTCCTCGAACTCGGTGGGCGAGTACCAGACGTAGCCCTTGATGCTCGCCATCAGCGGAGCCGCGTAGAAGGTGTCCTCGTAGGTGCCGTACTTCTTCCAGTCCTCCGACCAGAACTCGTCGACGTTCGCCTCGACCGCCTCGGACGCGGGGATGAGCCAGCCGCCGGCGGCCAGTCGCGCGAGCAGGCCGGGCTGGGGGACGATGCCGACGTCGGGGGCGTTGCCGCCCTCGGCGAGCACGGCGATCTGGGCTTCGAACTCGCTCGAGCCCTGGTACTCGACCGAGATGCCGGTGCAGGTCTCGAAGTCGGCCCACGACTCTTCGAGCCGGTCGGCCTCGAGGTCGAGGATCGTGCCCGCGACCGTCACCTCCTTGCCGTCGAACGTGCCGTACGACTCGTAGGGGCCGCAGTCGACGTCGGCGGCATCCTCGTTCGCGATGTCGCCCGTGCATGCCGTCAGGGTCAGGCCGAGGGCGGCGACGGCCACGACGGGGGCCACCAGTCGGCGATGACGCATGGAACGCATAGCTCTCTCCTCGTTGAGTGTGGTGCAAAGGGGAACCGGAACCGGTTCCAGCCCCACGCTAGGGCACGGTCACACTTCGCCACAAGGGATCGTCGATCACGATACGGCGACGACGCGCTGCAAGCGCCGATAGGGCTTGAGAGCGCTTCCACCCTGCGAGCGCGGATGCCTCGGCGCGCGCCGCCACGCTCTGGAACCGGTTCCACTGGGGCGGGATCCGCGAGTATGCTCGCAGGCGAATGCTCCACGGGAGGAGGGCGACGGTGCCCGCGATCGTCGACGTCGCACGCCTCGCCGGCGTGTCGAAGGCGACGGCCTCGCGCGCGCTGTCCGGCCGCGGCCACGTGGCCGAGGCGACGCGGCGTCGCGTCGAGGCCGCCGCGGCCGAGATCGGCGACATCGTCGCGGCCGACGCGGCGAGCCTCGTCACGGGACGCACCAAGAACGTCGGCGTGGTCATCCCCTTCGTCAACCGCTGGTTCTTCGGCGAGGTGCTCGAGGGCATCGAACGGGCGCTGCTCGCGGCCGGCTACGACCTCACGCTCTACAACGTCGACGGTGCAGGGCCCGAGCGCGATCGGGTGTTCGAGTTCTTCCTCGCCCGCAAGCGCGTCGACGCCGTCGTCGCCGTCGGCGTCGAGCTCGCCCCGCTCGCGCTCGCGGCGCTCGAGCGGCGCGACAAGCCGGTCGTGGTGCTGGGCGGCGGCGAGGCCGGGGCGGCCGGCTCGGCCCGCCTCGGCATCGACGACCGCGCC
>JBDIAF010000007.1:0-14009 GCA_039812245.1 Agromyces sp.
CGCACTCGCCGAACGGTGGTCGCCCGAAGCGCGCACCGACGGTTCAGACACCGACAGCCCAGGCACCGACGGCTGAGGCACCGCAGGACGAGATGAGGCGGAGCCGCAGCGCGGCACGGCCTCAGGCACCCGGCCTGGCATCGCGCAGCATGCCCGCGACCACGAGCGCGAAGGCCCCGACCAGCACCAGCAGCCAGAGCCCGAGAGCGTAGGAGTTCGTCTGGGCGTTGTAGGTCGCGCCCATCACGAGCGGCGGGAAGTACCCGCCGAGACCGCCGGCGGCCGCGACCACCCCGGTGACGGCCCCGACCTTGTCCTTCGGGGTCGACGGCCCGACCCACGCGAAGACGGCCCCCATGCCGAGGCCCATCGCCGCAGCCATGGCGATGAAGGTGATGCCGGTCAGGACGCCCTCGGGCGGCTGCTGGCCGACGATGTACGCGAGCGAGACGATGCCCGCGAGTGAGACGAGCGAGATGATCTTGGGGCCGACGCGGTCGGACAACGCGCCGCCGATCGGCCGGGCGACCACCGCGGCCGCCGCGAAGAGCGCGGTGCGCGTGCCGGCGCCCACCGCATCGACCTCGCCGGCGTAGATCGTGGTGAGGTACTTGGGCAGGAAGGTCGAGAAGGCGACGAAGCCCCCGAAGACGATGCCGTACAGGAACGCCATCTCCCACGTGATGCGCAGCTTCAGCGCACCGATCACCTTCGGCACGAGCGGCTGCCTGCTCGGCTCCCAGACCGGCGAGTCGCGCAGGAACAGCCAGCAGAGCACCGCGGTCACGGCCATGATGCCGGCGATCAGCAGATGGGTCGGCAGGTAGCCGATGCTCTCGGCGAGCCTCGGGGTGAAGAACGCCGACACCGCCGTGCCGATCATGCCCATGCCGAACACGCCCGTCGCGAAGCCGCGCCGCTTCGCCTCGTACCACCCGCTCGAGAACGGCACGCCGACGGCGAAGATCGTGCCGGCCACGCCGAGGTAGAAGCCGGCGCCGAGCAGCAGCGGAAAGCTCTCGAGCTCTCCGGCGAGCGCGACCAGCAGCACGGCGGGGATCGAGGCGAGCAGCACGAAGGTGAACATCCTGCGCCCGCCGAAGCGGTCGGTGAGCGCACCGGTGAGGATGCGGCCGAGCGCGCCGACGAGCACGGGCGTGGCGAGCATGAGCGAGATCTGCCCCTCGTCGAGGCCCATCTGCTTCGCGTACGTCTGCTGCAGCGGAGCGATCAGCATCCAGGCCCAGAACCCGACGGCCGACGCGACCGTCGCCAGCAGCACCTGCCCGAGCTGTCCCCTCAGCTGCGGGGCCCGGGCGGCCTCGACCGCTTCGACGCCCTGCTTCGTCGGCTCGCCCACTGCGCCCCCTGTCATCGGATGCCGGGAGAGCGGTGCCTCGCTCGCCTGGGCCCGAGACTACCCGGCACGACCGCCCGCGAGCCAGCGATTCGGGGACGAAACAGGAATCTGGCACCAACTCGACGGAACCGCTCGACAGACGGCCGTGGCGGCCATACGGTCGGAGGTGTCCGCAATCCGCGGCATCCCGGCTGCGCCGGCACCACGGCGTTCGTCGCACGTGCGAGGAGGCCTTCGTGAGCCAGACGTCCCCCGTTGCGAGCCCGTCGCCGGAGCCGAGATCGTCGAACCGGCCGCAGCCCGCGACCGACGGCCCGCTCGCCGATGCGCTCGTCAGGTTCGGCCGGTTCCTGCGCCCCGGCGACGTGTCGCCCGACCTGCGCACGGTGACGCTCGAGGGCGGGCGGCAGGGCGACGTCTTCTACCGCGACCGCTGGTCGCACGACAAGGTCGTGCGCTCGACGCACGGTGTGAACTGCACCGGGTCGTGCTCGTGGAAGGTGTACGTCAAGGACGGCATCATCACCTGGGAGACGCAGGAGACCGACTACCCTTCGGTCGGCCCCGACTCGCCCGAGTACGAGCCTCGGGGCTGCCCTCGCGGTGCGGCGTTCAGCTGGTACACCTACTCGCCGACGCGGGTGCGCTACCCCTACGTCAGGGGCGCGCTGCTCGACCGATATCGAGCCGCGAAGGCCCGTGTCGGCGGCGACCCGGTGCTCGCGTGGGAGGCGGTGGTCACCGACCCCGAGGCATCCCGAATCTACAAGCGCGCCCGGGGCAAGGGCGGCCTGGTGCGCGCGAGCTGGGACGAGGCGCTCGAGATCATCGCGGCGGCACACGTGCACACCATCAAGGCCCACGGGCCCGACCGGGTCGCTGGGTTCTCCCCGATCCCCGCGATGTCGATGGTCTCGCACGGCGCCGGCGCCCGCTTCGTGAACCTCATCGGCGGCACCATGCAGTCGTTCTACGACTGGTACGCCGATCTGCCGGTCGCGAGCCCGCAGGTGTTCGGCGACCAGACCGACGTGCCCGAGTCGGCCGACTGGTGGAACTCGAGCTACCTCATGATGTGGGGCTCGAACGTGCCGGTCACCCGCACTCCCGACGCCCACTTCATGACCGAGGCGCGCTACCGCGGCCAGAAGGTCGTCACGGTCTCGCCCGACTACGCCGACAACACGAAGTTCGCCGACGAGTGGCTCGCCCCGCACCCCGGCACCGACGCGGCGCTCGCGATGGCCATGGGGCACGTGATCCTGCGCGAGTTCCTCGTCGAGCGGCGCACCGAGCGCTTCGAGCAGTACCTGAAGCGCTATTCGGATGCCCCGTACCTGATCACCCTCGAACCGCGAGGCGATGCGTTCGTCCCGGGCAAGTTCCTCACCGCGGCCGAGCTCGGCGGCGAGCAGGCGAGCGCCGACAACGCCGCGTTCAAGACCGTGCTGCTCGGCGAGGGCGGCGAGCCGGTCGTGCCGAACGGCTCGATCGGCCACCGGTTCGGCGCCGCAGACGAAGGCCGGTGGAACCTTGATCTCGAGGGCGTCGACCCGCTGCTGTCGATCGTGGACGACACCGCCTGGCTCGGCGCCACCGCGGCCGTCGACCTGCCCCGCTTCGACGTCGCACCCGAGCCCGGCGCCGAACAGGAGGGCGGCTCGGGCGTCGTGCGGCGCGGCGTGCCGACGCTCACCGTCGCCGGCCGCACCGTGACGACCGTGTTCGACCTGCTGCTCGCCCAGTACGGCGTCGGTCGCGACGGCCTGCCCGGCGAGTGGCCGACGGGGTACGACGACCCGTCGACCCCCGGCACTCCGGCGTGGCAAGAGGAGATCACGGGGGTGCCCGCCGAGAAGGCCGAGCGGATCGGCCGCGAGTTCGCGGCGAACGCCGAGGCCTCGGGCGGTCGGTCGATGATCCTCATGGGTGCAGGCACGAACCACTGGTTCCACTCCGACACGATCTACCGCACCTTCCTCGCGCTCACGACGATGACCGGATGCCAGGGCGTGAACGGCGGCGGCTGGGCGCACTACGTCGGCCAGGAGAAGGTGCGCCCCGTCACCGGCTACACCCAGTACGGCACCGGCGCCGACTGGTCGCGGCCCGCGCGCAACATGATCGGCACCGCCTTCTGGTACCTCGCGACCGATCAGTGGCGCTACGACGGGCTGCCGGCCGACCAGCTCGCCTCGCCGCTCGCAGCCGGGCTCTTCGGGGGGCGCACGACGGCGGACTGCCTCGTCGAGTCCGCGAAGCGCGGCTGGATGCCGAGCTACCCGACTTTCGACCGCAACCCGCTCGACCTCGTCGACGACGCCGAGGCGGCCGGGGCCGACCCGGCGCAGTACGTCGTCGACAGCCTGAACGACGGCACGCTGCGCTACGCCTGCGAGGACCCCGACGCGCCCGAGAACTTCCCGCGCGTGCTGAACGTGTGGCGCGCGAACATCCTGGGCTCCTCGGGCAAGGGCAACGAGTACTTCCTGAAGCACCTGCTCGGCACCGACTCCGCGGTCCGGGCCGCCGAGGCATCCGAAGATCGCAGGCCGCGCTCGATGACCTGGCGCGACGAAGCCCCGGAGGGCAAGCTCGACCTGCTCGTGACGACCGACTTCCGCATGACCTCGACGACGCTGTTCTCCGACGTGGTGCTGCCGGCGGCCACCTGGTACGAGAAGCACGACCTCTCCTCGACCGACATGCACCCCTTCGTGCACTCGTTCAACCCGGCCATCGCCCCGCCGTGGCAGACGAAGACCGACTACGAGATCTTCCACCTCATCGCCGAGCGGTTGAGCCAGTACGCGAAGACGCACCTCGGCACCCGCCGCGACCTCGTCGCAGCTCCCCTCATGCACGACACCCCCGATGCGATGGCGACGCCGCACGGCCGGGTCGAGGACGGACTGCCGCTCGTGCCGGGTGTCACGATGCCGAAACTCCTCGTCATCGAACGCGACTACACGGCGATCGCCGAGAAGATGGCGACGCTCGGCCCGCTGGCGGCGAAGGCGGGCATGGTGACGAAGGGCATCGTGTTCCACCCCGACCCCGAGATCGCCGAACTCGGGCGCCTGAACGGCGTCGCGACGCGCGGCGCCGGCGCCGGGCAGCCGCTGCTCGACACCGACGTCAAGGTGTGCGAGGCGATCCTCGCGCTCTCGGGCACGACGAACGGTCGACTCGCCGTGCAGGGATTCCGCGAGCTCGAGCGGCAGACCGGGCAGCGCATCGCGCAACTCGCAGAAGACCATGAGGGCAGCCGCATCCGGTTCCCCGATGTGCAGGCGCGACCCGTCTCGGTGATCACGAGTCCCGAGTGGTCGGGCTCCGAGCACGGCGGGCGCCGCTACACCGCCTTCGCGATCAACGTCGAGCATCTGAAGCCGTGGCACACCCTCACCGGGCGCCAGCACTTCTTCCTCGACCACGACTGGATGACCGAGCTCGGCGAGAACCTGCCGGTGTACCGGCCGCCGCTCGATCTCGCGCGCCTGTTCGGCGACTCGCCCCGGCCCGGCTCGACGGCCCCGAGCGGCGACCCCGCCGCGGCCGGGCACGCCGAGGTCGCCGTGCGCTACCTCACCCCGCACTCCAAGTGGTCGATCCACTCGGAGTACCAGGACAACCTCTTCATGCTCTCGCTCTCGCGCGGCGGCCCCACGATCTGGATGAGCCCGCAGGACGCGGCGAAGATCGGGGTGCGCGACAACGAGTGGATCGAGTCGTACAACCGCAACGGCGTCGTCGTGGCCCGCGCGATCGTGTCGCACCGCATGCCGGAGGGCACGGTGTACATGTACCACGCGAAGGACCGCACGGTCGACGTGCCGCGCACCGAGACGAGCGGGCAGCGCGGAGGCATCCACAACTCGCTCACGCGGGTGCTGCTGAAGCCGAGCCATCTCATCGGCGGCTACGCGCAGCTGTCGTTCGCGTTCAACTACCTGGGGCCCACGGGCAACCAGCGCGACGAGGTCACGGTCGTCCGACGCCGCAGCCAGGAGGTCGAGTACTGATGCAGCAACGAGGGGTCGAGGGGGCCGCACGATGAAGGTCATGGCGCAGATGTCGATGGTGATGAACCTCGACAAGTGCATCGGATGCCACACCTGCAGCGTCACCTGCAAGCAGGCCTGGACGAACCGCTCGGGCGTCGAGTACGTCTGGTTCAACAACGTCGAGACGCGGCCCGGCATCGGCTACCCGCGCCGCTATGAAGATCAGGAGAAGTGGGGCGGCGGCTGGGTGCGCACGAGGTCGGGGCGGCTGAAGCTCCGAAGCGGCGGGCGGCTCAAGAAGCTCGCGACGATCTTCTCGAACCCGAAGCTGCCCGAGATCCACGACTACTACGAGCCGTGGACCTACGAGTACGACATGCTGCTGAACGCCCCAGCGGGCGAGCACACGCCGGTCGCGAAGCCGAAGAGCCTGCTCACGGGCGAGGACATGAAGATCTCGTGGTCGGCGAACTGGGACGACAACCTGGGCGGTTCGGGCGAGACCATGCAGGGCGACCCGATCCTGCAGCACATGTCGGAGCATGTCGCGAGCGAGTTCGAACAGACCTTCATGTTCTACCTGCCGCGCATCTGCGAGCACTGCCTGAACCCGTCGTGCGTCGCCTCCTGCCCCTCGGGCGCGATGTACAAGCGGGTGGAGGACGGCATCGTGCTCGTCGACCAGGACCAGTGCCGGGGTTGGCGCATGTGCGTGTCGGGATGCCCCTACAAGAAGGTCTACTTCAACCACAAGACCGGCAAGGCCGAGAAGTGCACGCTCTGCTACCCGCGCCTCGAGGTCGGGCTGCCGACGGTGTGCTCCGAGACCTGCGTCGGGCGGCTGCGCTACCTCGGGCTCGTGCTCTACGACGCCGACAAGGTGGCCGAGGCCGCCGGCGTCGAGGACGAGCACGAGCTCCTCGAGTCGCAGCGCAGCGTCTTCCTCGACCCGCACGACCCCGCCGTCGTGCAGGCCGCGCGCGAGGCGGGCATCCCTGAGGACTGGATCGACGCGGCCCAGCGCAGCCCGATCCACAAGCTCATCAACCAGTACCGCATCGCATTGCCGCTGCACCCCGAGTACCGCACGATGCCGATGGTCTGGTACATCCCGCCGCTCTCCCCCGTGGTCGACGTCGTCGCCTCCTCCGGCAACGACGGCGAGGACTCGAGAACGCTGTTCTCGGCGATCTCGAAGCTGCGCATCCCGCTCGAGTACCTCGCCGGCCTCTTCACCGCCGGCGACACTCGTCCGGTCGAGGCGTCGCTGCGCAAGCTCGCCGCGATGCGCTCGTACATGCGCGGCATCAATCTCGGCGAGGGCAAGGACGAACGGATCGCCGACGCCGTCGGCTTGACGGGCGACACCCTGGAGGAGATGTACCGGCTGCTCGCGATCGCGAAGTACGAGGAGCGCTACGTCATCCCCGCCGCGCACACCGAGCAGGCCCGGCAGCTCGACGAGCTCGCCTGCTCGCTCGACTACGAGGGCGGCCCCGGCATGGGCGGTGCCGGCCCCTTCGGCTCGTCGAGCGGCCAGCAGGTGCCCGTCGCGGTCGAGAACTTCCACGCGCTGAAGAACCGGCAGACCGCCGACCGGCCCTCGACGCCGGGCCGGGTCAACCTGCTGAACTGGGACGGCAACGGCGCGTCGCCCGGGCTCTTCCCGCCCGCGAGCGGCTCGCCCGAGCAGGACGGGGGCGCGTGATGGCCCACCTCACCATGCCCCTCATGTTCCGGCCGCGCGGCCGGTCGGGCGAGACGGATGCCTCGGCCACCCCGATCTCGCGCCTCGGCGACGAGCAGCGCCGGCTCGCGCACTTCGCCGCCGCACTGCTGCTCGACTACCCGGGCGAGGGCTTCGCAGAGCGGGCCGAGACCGTCGCCTCGCTCGTCGACGGCCTGCCCGAGGAGATCACCGCCGAGTTCGAGGCCTTCCTCGCCCATGCTGCGGCGACCGGGACGGCGGAGCTCCAGCGCGACTACGTCGCGACCTTCGACCTCAAACGCAAGTGCTGCCTCTACCTCAGCTACTTCCAGGCCGGCGACACCCGCAAGCGCGGCACGGCACTCGTCTCGTTCGTCGAGACCTACCGGGCGGCCGGCTGGGAGTTCGACGCCGACGAACTGCCCGACTACCTGCCCGCCGTGCTCGAGTTCTCGGCGCGCAGCGCCTCGCCCGAGGCATCCCAGCTCATCGCCGCCCACCGCGACGGACTCGAGGTGCTGCGCGAGGCGCTCGAACGCCAGTCGAGCCCGTGGGCCGCGCTGGTGCGGGCGGTCTGCCGCTCGCTGCCTGAGCTCGACGACGCCACCCGCGAGCGCTACCTCGCCCTCGTCACCGATGGGCCGCCGGCCGAGACGGTCGGGCTGTCGTTCCTCGGCATGCCGGGCGCTGCGCTGACGCCGTTCGCCCCCGTCGGCGCCTCGCACGAGGAGGCGCGCGCATGAACGCCTGGGAGATCCTCATCTGGGTCGCGCTGCCGTACGCGGCGTTCGTCGTGTTCGTCGTCGGGCACATCTGGCGCTACCGTTACGACAAGTTCGGCTGGACGACCCGTTCGAGCCAGAGCTACGAGAACCGGCTGCTGCGCTGGGGATCTCCGATGTTCCACCTCGGCATCCTCATGGTCATCGCCGGGCACGCCGTGGGCCTGCTCATCCCCCGGGAGTGGCTCTACGCGATCGGCATCGACGAGCACATGTACCACCTCGGCGCGACCACGCTCGGCACGGCCGCCGCGGTGCTCACCATCGCCGGACTCGCGATCCTGATCTACCGACGCCGCACCGTCGGCCCCGTCTTCCTCGCGACGACCACCATGGACAAGGTCATGTACGTGTTCCTGGGCGCCGTGATCCTGTTCGGCACCGCTGCGACGGTCATGTACCAGCTGCTGGGGCCCGGCTACGAGTACCGCGGCACCGTGGGGCCCTGGTTCCGCAGCCTCATCGTCCTGCAGCCGCAGCCCGAGCTCATGGTCGGGGTGCCGCTCATGTTCCAGCTGCACGTCGTCTGCGCCACGCTGCTGTTCGCGCTCTGGCCGTTCACCAGGCTCGTGCACGTCTTCTCGGCGCCCATCGGCTATCTCTTCCGCCCGTACATCGTCTATCGCTCGCGCGACGACGCCCGTCGACCCGGCTCTCGGCCGAGCCGTCGCGGCTGGGAGGGCATCCAGACGCCCGACCCGAAGAAGCTCACGCGCCTCTGAGCGCGACCACGGGAGCGCTCGCCCAGTCGCGCACGAGCTCCTCGCGCACCGTCACGCCCGTGCCGGCCGCACGGGGCACGGCGAGCTGCCCGCGGTGCTCGCCGGAGCCGAGCACGAAGGGCTCGGTGAGGTCCTCGGCGTAGTAGCGCTCGGAGGCGGAGGTGTCGCCCGGCAGCACGAAGCCGGGCAACGCGGCGAGGGCCACGTTCGCCGCCCGGCCGAGGCCGGTCTCGAGCATGCCGCCGCACCACACCGGCACCTCGAGCGCGAGGCACGCCTCGTGCACCCGCAGCGCCTCGAGGTAGCCGCCCATGCGACCGGGCTTGATGTTGATCACCGAGGTCGCGCCGCGCTCGATCGCGTCGAGGGCGCCCGCCCGGTCGAGGATCGACTCGTCGAGGCACACCGGCGTCTCGCACGCCGCGGCGAGCTTCACGTGGGTCGCGAGGTCCTCTTCGGCGAAGGGCTGCTCGATGAGCAGCAGCCCGAACTCGTCGAGCGCGGCGAGCAGCGGGATGTCGGCCTCGGTGTAGGCGGTGTTGGCGTCGACCTGCAGGAGGCCCCTCGGTCCGAGGAGCTCCCGCACCGCGGCGACGGGCGTGAGGTCCCAGCCCGGCTTGATCTTCAGCTTGATGCGCCGGTACCCCTGCTCGAGGTAGCCGACGACCTCGTCGAGCAGCTCCTCGATCGTCGGCGCGATGCCGACCGAGACGCCGCAGTCGACCCAGTCGCGCACGGCGCCGAAGCACTCGGCCATCGAACGCCCCTGCGCGCGCAGCTCGGCGTCGAGCACGGCCGATTCGAGCGCGGCCTTCGCCATGCGGTGCCCGGCCACGAACGCCAGCGACGGCGCGACCGAGGCGGCGAGCGGCACCGAGGCGATGGCTGCGGCGGCGCTCACGACGGGTGCGGATGCCTCGGCGGAGGCCGGGGCATCCACCCCTCGACCGTCGGATGCCCCGAGCGCGGGCCGCTCGAGCAGGGCCGGCCCGAGGTACCGTTCGATGACGGCGGCGGCGCCGTCGACGTACTCGGAGGAGTAGAAGGGCTCCCGCCCGGCCACGCACTCGCCCCAGCCGTCGCCGGCGTCGGTGCGCACGTGCACGAGCAGCGCCTCGCGCACCGTCTCGCGGCCGAACGAGGTCTCGAAGGGGCGCACGAGCGGCACCTCGAGCCGGTGCAGCTCGATGCCCTCGATGCGCGCGGCCTGCTGCGTCATGGTGCCTCCGTGGGTCGGTGGTCGTCGGGGTCGCGGTCGGGGTCGTCGGCGGTGAACACGTAGTCGCCCGCGGCGTCGAGCTCGGGGCGGAGCCCTGCGCGTGCCGCCGCGGTGAAGGCGGCGACCGAGGCGGCCCGCAGCGCCCGCGCCTCGGCCGGCGCGTCGACGCGCAGCCGCTCGAAGTCGGCGACGAGGGCGAGGCCGTCGCGACCCGACCACGCGGGCGCGGGCCGCCGGGCGAGCGCGCGACGCACCCGCGGCGACTCGAGCCGCCAGCGCACCTCGAAGCGGTCGCTGCGGTCGCGCCCGGAAATCTCGTCGCCGAGCACGCCGTAGAACTCCGGCAGGTAGGCGGAGACCTCGGCGCCGAGCCGCACGAGGTTCATGCGGGCGTTGCGGCGGATGAGGGGATCGAAGGTCCAGCGGACCTCGCCGATGCCGTGGGCGAGGCAGATCGCGCGCTGCCTGAGCTTCAGCGCGAGGCCGATGCCGTGGCCGCGCGCAGCCGGCGCGACGGCGTTCATGTGCGAGTGCAGATGCAGCCCGCCGTTCCAGCCGAGGAAGCCGAGCGCCGCGCCGAGGAGCTCACCCGGGCGGGCGAAGGGCGGCGTGGTCGAGGCATCCGAGCCGCCGTCGTCGTCGGCCACCGCGACGAGCACCGTGCCGCCCGCGTGCTCGAGCGCGCGGATCATCGAGTGGTCGGGGCCGCGGCCCTCGCCCCAGGTCGCCTCGAAGCGCGCGAGCACCGCCTCGATCTCGTGCGGAGCCGCCTGGCGGGTGATGACGCCGGAGCGCGCGTCCGAGGCATCCGCCAGCACCTCGGGGCTCGCAACCTCGTCTTCGCGGCTGGACATGAGGTCCAGCGTATGCGAGGCGCTGGAGGAACTTCTGAGTTCTCCGCGGCGCGGCAACGGCCGGCACGCCGTGCGTCCCGAGGAACTTCCTCCACGCGCTCATCGAAGCGCTGACCTGGTGCGAACCTTCAGAAGCAGTTCGGCGTCGGCGACGACGCGCTCCACCGTCGCCGCCACGAACGGCCAGTCCTCGATCACGTGCCGGGCGCTCGGACGCACCACAGGGACGCCGAACGACTGCGAAACGAGCGTCCGATCTCGATCGCCGTAGAACTGCTGCGCACCCGAGTGATACGCGCGCCCATCGATCTCGAAGAGCACGCACCCGTTGATGCTGCCGTCGACGCGCCCGACCCCGGCGACCTCGACCTGCGCCTCGATCCGATAGCCCGCTGCGGCCAGCCTTCTGATGAACAGGCTCTCGACACCGGACTCCGGTATGCCGGTGAACTCGTCGACCAACACCCGCGCTGTGCTCGGAAGCGCGGCGAGCACTTCATCGAGGTCGCGGCGACTCAAGACGCGCTCGTGCAGTGCGGAATCGATCGCGGCGCTCGCGTGCTCGGCCGGCAGGCACCGCAGGGCTGTGGCGAGCGCCGTCATCGGAGAGACCACCCAATCGCGTGCGGCGGCGGGCTGCAGCTCGTGCGTGTAGTGCACGCGCACCGGGCCATCGGCAGCGAGCCGGACCGAGCGACCGTTGCGCCGCGCTTCCGGCACGATCGGATGCCAGACCCCGGCGTTCTCGGACGACTCGACCGGGGGATTTCGAATCACCCTCGGCGTGGATCGGGGAACGGAGAGATGCAGTGCGTCGTCGGCTCCCGACCAGATTCCGAGGCGACGGAGCGCGGACAGGCATCCGATACGACCGCCCGCTGCGATGGCTCGAAGCTGATCGCGATCGGCCGAGCGCGAGGCGAACCATCGAGCTCGTGGGCGGCTCAGCGCGCCGGACGACTCGGCCGCACGGATCGCGGCGTCGGTGACGCCGAAACGGCGCAGCGAGCGGATGTGCGCGACCTCGCCGAACGCGGCGAACAGCGTGGAGAGGTCGGAGTCTGACCCATGCGCCATGTTCGGAGCGTGGCAGCAGCGCCGACGCGGGCAGCGCGCACGTGGCCCGATGTGGAGGAACACGCTCGATTCCCGAGCTGTGAGGGAAGAGTGCGGTCACCCACGGTGTAGGAACTTCCGCCGTGGGCGCGGCGCGGCGCCGGGCGCGTCACGGCGTGTCGCAGAGAAGTTCCTACACCTCATGGGTCGGCGGGAGGCGCCCGGACCGGAGAGCGCGCGGGCGCGGCGCCGCCGAGGCATCCGGACATGGCGGAGGCCGCCGGTCGTGTCGAACCGGCGGCCTCCGCGGCAGCGAGCGGGATGCCTCAGCAGAAGGCGCCCGTCGACGCCCACACCTCGGGCACGGGGGCGAGGCCCTCGCGGGTGACCGTCGCCTCGATCAGGCCGTAGGAGCGGTCGGAGGCGTAGAAGACCTCGTTCGGGTTGTCGAGCCCGAACGGCGCGAGGTCGACGACGAAGTGGTGCTTGTTCGGCATCGAGAAGCGGATCTCGGCGATCTCGGGGTGCGCCTCGAGCACGGCCTGGCCCATCTCGAACAGGGTGGTCTGCAGCGCGGCCGAGTAGTTCTCGGTGAAGGCCTCGAGCAGGATCGCCTTCACGCTGTCGTAGGCGGCGTTGTAGTCGACCTCGGCGCCCTCGCGGTAGCGCCAGCGCGTCGAGACGCTCGTGGCGAGGATGCGGTCGGTCGTCTCCTGCAGGGTCGTGTAGCGGTCCTTGGGGTAGCCGACGAAGCCCGACTGGGTGGTCTTCAACACCGTGAGGTCCTTCAGGCCCGCGATGACGTGCCGGGTGTCGCCGTCGGCGACGACCGCGGCGGTGCGCACCTCCTGGCCCGTGCGCACGAAGGAGTGGTCGTGCGGCTGGCCGTGGGCGATGATGCGCTCCCACGCGTAGCTCTCGGCGAGCCAGCGACCGCCGGTGACCCAGTCGAAGGAGCCGATGAAGTGGTCGGCCAGGCGCAGCAGGAACGCCTCGGGCGAGCCGATGCCGTCGCGTGCGAAGGCGAAGACGGTGTTCTTCTGCGTGTCGGTCGCGACGACGTGCGAGTTGTCGCCGTCGAGGTGGGCGCCGGCGAAGTCGCCGCGCAGCTGCGAGGTGACGTTCAGGTCCTCGATCTCGTGGCGGTCGGTGTCGCGGGTGACCTTGACGACGCGCACCTCGGCCTTGCCGTACTGGTTCGGGCCGAGCACGATCGCGCCGCCCTCGGCGTCGACGGAGGTTGCTGTGGTGGTCAGGGTGTCGGTCATGGTTCTAACTTCCTCGGTAGGTCGAATAGGCGAAGGGGCTGAGCAGCAGGGGCACGTGGTAGTGCCGGCCGTCGTCAGCGACGGCGAAGCCGATCAGGACTTCGGGGTAGAAGGTGTCGGTGCCGCTCGAGGCGAAGTAGGCCCCGGTGTCGAAGCGCAGGCGGTACTCGCCGCCCGGAACCCGTTCGGGCCCGAGCTGCTTGGCGCGGCCGTCGGCGTCGGTGACGCCGCTCGCGACGAGCGCCCAGCCCTCGCCCTCGCGGCGCGAGAGCTCGACGGCGACGCCCGCGGCCGGCACGCCGCGCTGGGCGTCGAGCACGTGGGTCGTGATCTGCGAGACGGTCATGTCGTGACGAGTCCTCTCAGTCGGAGGAGGGCGATCTCGCGCAGCTGCGCTGCGACGATCGCGTCCTCCTCGGCGTCGTCGTGCCCGAGGCGCTCGGTGAGCGCGGCGAGGATCTCCCCCGCCGAGCGACCGGCGGCGCGGATGAGGAACACCCGCCCGAATCGCTCCTCGTAGGCGGCGTTCCCCTCGGCGAGCGCCCTCGCGATCTCGGCGTCGGCGGGATCGACGCCCGCCTGCTCCGAACGCGAGAGCGAGGCCTCGGTGCTCTCGCCGCCGGGCCGTTCCCCGATGCGGGGGTGATGGCTGAGCGCCTGCTCGACCTCGGCGGCCGTGAACGGCGAGGCGGCGGAGCCGCCCTCCGCCACGAGCTCGTCGATCGAGCTGTACGGTCTTCGATCCGCGAGGTGCTCGCACCATCGCGTCACGTCGACGCACGGACGAAGCAGGGCGATCGCCTCCGTACGATCGGCTTCGTTGAACTGTTCAAGCTTCATCGCTTGATCCGCTTTCTCGTTCTGCTGGCATCCACGGTGTACGGAATGCGAGAGCCGACCCATTCAGAGATCAGATCTCACATCGTGGAACTGTTATTTCAGCATGTGACAATTCTATCAAGCGGATGCCGCATCGGCAATGCCTGCGGCATCATCGGCGCAAGATCGCCGACACGGCACCCGCAGTCTCGCG
>JBDIAF010000008.1:0-13510 GCA_039812245.1 Agromyces sp.
GTCGTCGAGGCGAACACCGTGGCGCGCCTCGCGGCGACGCCGCCGAGGAAGTCCGCGACCCCGTACGAGAGCGCCGCCCCGAGGGCGAGCGCGACCACCGCGATCATCCGCCCAGTCTGCCCGGCCGCGGCAGCTGCCCGCGCACGATGTCTGCCCGATTCCGTCGAGATCCGGCCGTGTCCATGAGCCACGGCGGCGGACCCCCGATG
Organism: Agromyces sp.; assembly: GCA_039812245.1. Lineage (GTDB taxonomy): Bacteria > Actinomycetota > Actinomycetes > Actinomycetales > Microbacteriaceae > Agromyces. Next base: position 210 of record JBDIAF010000008.1, read on the forward strand.
GGCAGCGCTCCCCATCGACCGCCCTGCTCGCGCCCGCCTACCGTTGGAGCACGGCGACGCGGGGCCCGAGCCGACCGAGACCGGGCCGGCGACGGCCGGACGACGCCCGTGGTTCGGGGGAGCCGCGGGAGATGCGGTGCCGCGCGGGGGTGCGCGGCACCGCTTCACCTTCTCGGCGTCAGCCGCGCAGCCGCACCGCCAGGTCGAGCGCGGCGCCCGCGACCGCGGCCGAGGTGTCGGGGTCGCGCATCCAGAGCGGGGCGGCCTGCGCCGACAGGCCGGATGCCTCGAGTGCGGGCACGGCCGAGGCATCCGCGTCGTCGACGAGCCAGCCGTCGATGAGCCCGCCCTGCGCGCGCGAGCCGTAGTGCCGCGCGACGGCGGCGGCGTCGGTCTCGACGCCGATGGCCGACAGGCAGGCGTCGGCCATGCCTCGCACGACCGCGCCGCCGATGATCGGCGAGACGCCGACGACGGGCGCCGTGGTCGCGATCAGCGCCTCGCGGATGCCCGGGACCGAGACGATCGTGCCGATCGAGACGACCGGGTTCGACGGCGCCAGGATCACGGCGTCGGCCTCCGCGATCGCCTCGGCGACGCCTGGCGCCGGCCGCGCCTCGGCGAGGCCGCGCTGGCGGAAGGCGCGCGCCGGGAGCGCAGCGCGGTGCTTCGTCCACCACTCCTGGAAGTGCAGCTCGCGTCGCCCGTCGTCGAGGGGGTCGGCGAGTTCGACCCAGGTGTCGACCTCGGCGTCGGTCGCGGGGATGAGCCGCACCCCCAGCTCCCAGCGGCGCTGCAGCCGCTCGCCCACCTGCGACGGGGTGAGCCCCTCGCGGAGCCAGGAGGTGCGGGCGAGGTGGGTGCCGAGGTCGAGGTCGCCGAGGGTGAACCAGGGCCAGCCGACGCCCCACTCGCGCAGCTCGGCCGAGACCCGCTCGGTCTCGCCGGCGCGCCCCCAGCCGCGCTCGGCGTCGTTGACGCCGGCGAGGGCGTAGAGCAGCGAGTCGAAGTCGGGCATGAGCCGCACGCCCGCGAGCCAGAGGTCGTCGCCCGTGTTCACGACGACGGTCACGTCATGGGGCCGGTCGCCCGAGTCCGCCGAGGGCCCGGATGCCTGGGCGCGCGCCTCGGCTCGTCGCCGCAGTTCCTCCCTGAGCCCGCGCACGAAGCGCGAGCCGCCGACGCCGCCGGCGAGCACGGTGATCTTCACCAGACCATCGTCGCATCCCGCGAATCCTCGGGAATCGGCCGTGCCGCCCCGAAATCGGGAGAGGATGGTGCGATGGGCGAAACGATGCGACTGCGGTCGAGCGACGCTGCCGTCGTCGAGCCGCTCTGGCAGCAGTTCGCGCCGAGCGCGCGCATCAAGCGCGTCGACCCGGCGACGTTCCGCTTCGGGTGGGACTCGGTCGCGCTGCCCGGGTTCTCGCTCGTCGAGTACCGGCTCGACGCCGACGTGCGCTCGGTCGTCGACGCCCGCGACCAGCTGTTCGTCTGCCAGCTCTCGACGCCTGGCGGCGGCGTCGGCTCGCATCGGGAATCGTACGACCCGTCGATGCCGTGGGTCTGCGGCGACGGCCCGGTCGAGGCCGAGTGGCACGGCGAGGCGCGCGTGCGCGCCCTGATCTTCGACCTCAGCCGAGCCGAGGAGTCGGCACGTCGGATGAGCGGCGACGACCGCCTGCGACTGCGCGTGCTCGGCCCGCAGCCGAGCTCGGCGGTCGCCGCGCGCATCTGGCTGAACGCCTTCGAGCACGTGCGCCGTTCGCTCGTCGACGACGGCGGCCACGCCGAGCCGCTCATCGCGGCGGAGCTCGCCGCCCACGCGCTGCGGACGACGCTCGCGGTGATCCCCACCACGTACCTCGAGGCGGTCGGACGCGAACGGGTCGGCGGCTCCGCCGACATCATCGTGCGTCGTGCCCGCGCCTACATCGACGACCACGCGCGCGAGCCGATCACGGTCGAGCGGATCGCGGCCGCCGTGCACATGTCCACGCGCGGGCTGCAGTACGCCTTCGCCCGGGCGACCGGCGAGTCCCCGATGCGGTACCTGCGCCGGGCGCGACTCGCCGGCGCCCATGCCGAGCTCTCGCTCGGCCTCGAGCCGGTCTCGACGATCGCGCGCCGGTGGGGGTTCGCGCACGACGCCCGGTTCGCCCGCTACTACCGCGAGCAGTACGGATGCCTGCCCAGCGAGCAGCTCGCCCGCGCGCGCTCCTGATCGTTCGTTTTCGGACCGCGGTCGTGCGCGCACCGGCTGCCCGGCCCGAGTCGCTCCCGACGGACACCCGTACGCTCGGAGCATGGGCACGATCCACTACGGCAGCGGCATGAGCATCCACGTCGACGACCGCACGCTGTCGCACCTGAAGATCGCGATCATCACCAAGCTGCGTCGCAACGAGAGCTTCACGCTGTCGTGGCCGCACCCCGACGACCACCCCGAGGGCCGCAGCACGCTGTGGTTCCACCCCGCGATCCCCCTGCGCTTCGTGTTCGACGACCCCGAGCCGCCCGAGATCAACCGCGAGTGGCTCGAGCAGCTGATGCGATCGGCCAACAGCACCGGCGGCATCGAGCTCGTGCCCGAGCAGATCGGCTCGCGGCCCGCCCACCAGAACGCCGCCCTGCAGCAGGCCTGACGTCCGCCTCCGTCGTAGCTCGGCTCCTGCTCATCCGAGCAAACCATTGCACCGCGCGTGCGCGGGCGTGAGGATGAGTCGAACAGGACCCATGAGCCACGAGTGCACATCGATGTGCGGCAGGAGGCAGCATGACCATCGTTCGAGCGGCGATCACGCAGACGAGCTGGACCGGCGACACGGCGTCGATGCTCGACAAGCACGAGCAGTTCGCGAGAGACGCCGCGGCGCAGGGCGCCCAGGTCGTCTGCTTCCAGGAGCTGTTCTACGGCCCGTACTTCGGCATCACGCAGGAGCAGAAGTACTACCGCCTCGCCGAGGCGGCCGACGGGCCCATCGTGCAGCGCTTCGCCGCGGTCGCGAGGGAGCTCGGCACGGTCATGGTCCTGCCGATCTACGAGGAGGCCGAGACCGGGGTCTACTACAACACCTCGGTGCTCGTCGACGCCGACGGGCAGATCCTCGGCAAGTACCGCAAGCACCACCTGCCGCACCTCGACCGGTTCTGGGAGAAGTTCTACTTCCGCCCGGGCAACCTCGGCTACCCCGTCTTCGACACCGCCGTCGGCCGCGTGGGCATGTACATCTGCTACGACCGGCACTTCCCAGAGGGGTGGCGCGAGCTCGGGCTGGGCGACGCGCACATGGTCTTCAACCCGAACGCGACGAAGCCCGGGCTGTCGAACCGGCTCTGGGAGGTCGAGGGGCCGGCCGCCGCGGTAGCCAACGGCTACTTCGTGCTGCAGCCCAACCGGGTCGGCCGCGAGGACAACGAGTACGGCGAGCTCGCCGTCGACTTCTACGGCACGAGCCAGGTGATCGACCCCCGCGGCAACTTCGTCGGCGACCGCGGCTCGAGCGAGCACGAGGAGCTGCTCGTGCGCGATCTCGACCTCGACATGGTGCGCCAGATGCGCGACGACTGGCAGTTCTACCGCGACCGGCGGCCCGACTCGTACACGAAGATCGCGAAGCCGTAGCCGTTCGACGAGCTCAGGGAGCCAGAACCATGACCACGACCCTCATCTCCGGCGGAACCGTCGTCAGCGCCACCGGACGCAACGTCGCCGACGTGCTCGTCGACGGCGAACGCATCGTCGCGGTGCTCGAGCCCGGCAGCCGCGCCCTCGGCGTCGAGCTCGAGGCATCCGTCGACCGCGTCGTCGACGCGAGCGGCAAGTACGTCATCCCCGGCGGCATCGACGCGCACACGCACATGCAGCTGCCCTTCGGCGGCACCGAGGCATCCGACACCTTCGAGACCGGCACCCGGGCCGCCGCGCACGGCGGCACCACCACCATCATCGACTTCGCCGTGCAGCGCACGGGCGAACGCGTGCAGGACGGGCTCGCAGCCTGGCACGAGAAGGCGGCCGGCCAGTGCGCGATCGACTACGGGTTCCACCAGATCGTCGGCGGCGTCGACGCCGACTCGCTCGCGGCCCTGCGCACGCTGCCCGACGAGGGCATCACGAGCTTCAAGCTGTTCATGGCCTACCCGGGCGTCTTCTACTCCGACGACGCGCAGGTGCTGCGCGCGATGCAGGTCTCGCGCGACACCGGCATGCTCACGATGATGCACGCCGAGAACGGGCCCGCCATCGACGTGCTGGCCGAGCAGCTGGCCGAGCAGGGCAGGACCGACCCCTACTTCCACGGCGTCGCACGCGCTTGGGAGATGGAGGAGGAGGCGACGCACCGGGCGATCATGCTCGCGAAGCTCACGGGCGCCCCGCTCTACGTCGTGCACGTGAGCGCGAAGCAGGCGGTCGAGCAGCTCGCCTGGGCGCGCGACCAGGGCTGGCGCGTGTTCGGCGAGACCTGCCCCCAGTATCTGTACCTCTCGCTCGAGGAGCAGCTCGGTGCCAAGAGCGACGAGTGGGGCGCCTTCGAGGGGGCGAAGTGGGTCTGCTCGACGCCGTTGCGCTCGCGCGCCGAGGGCCACCAGGGCGCCATGTGGCAGGCCCTGCGCACGAACGACCTGCAGATGGTGTCGACCGACCACTGCCCGTTCTGCATGAAGGACCAGAAGGAGCTCGGGCTCGGCGACTTCCGCAAGATCCCGAACGGGATCGGCGGCGTCGAGCACCGCATGGACCTCATGTACCAGGGCGTGGTCACGGGCGAGATCACGCTCGAACGCTGGGTGGAGCTCACGAGCACCACGCCCGCGCGGATGTTCGGGCTCTACGGGCGGAAGGGGGTGATCCAGCCGGGCGCCGACGCCGACCTCGTCGTCTACGACCCGAACGGGCACACCTCGATCGGCATGGCACCCGGCCGGACGCACCACATGAACATGGACCACTCGGCGTGGGAGGGCTACGAGATCGACGGGCACGTCGACGTCGTGCTCTCGCGCGGCAAGGTCGTCGTCGAGGGCGGCGCCTACCTCGGAGCGAAGGGCGACGGCCGCTTCGTGAAGCGCGGCCTGTCGCAGTACGTGAGCTAGGGGGCATCCGATGGACTTCGGCGTCGTGCTGCAGACCAACCCGCCGGCTTCGCGCACGGTGCACCTGGCGAAGCTGGCCGAGCAGTTCGGGTTCTCGCACGTGTGGACCTTCGACTCGCACCTGCTGTGGCAGGAGCCGTACGTCATCCACTCGCAGATCCTCGCCGAGACCCACCGGGTCACGGTCGGCCCCTTCGTCACCAACCCGGCCACCCGCGACTGGACCGTCACCGCGAGCGTCTTCGCGACGCTCAACGAGATGTACGGCAACCGCACCATCTGCGGCATCGGCCGCGGCGACTCGGCGGTGCGGGTGACGAACGGGAAGCCGACCACGATGAGCGAGCTGCGCGAGTCGATCCACGTCATCCGCGAGCTCGCCAATTCGCGACCCGTCGAGTACCACGGGGCGACCCTGCAGTTCCCGTGGTCGAAGGGCTCCGAGCTCGACGTGTGGGTCGCGGCCTACGGGCCGATGGCCCTGAAGCTCGCCGGTGAGGTGGGCGACGGCTACATCCTGCAGCTGGCCGACCTCGACATCGCCGAGTGGATGATCCGGACCGTGCGCGACGCCGCGGCCGCAGCCGGCCGCGACCCGGCAGCGGTCAAGATCTGCGTGGCCGCCCCCATGTACATCGGCGACGACCGCGCGCACATGCGCGAGCAGTGCCGCTGGTTCGGCGGCATGGTGGGCAACCACGTCGCCGACATCGTCGCGAAGTACGGCGAGCACGGCACGGTGCCCGACGCCCTCACCGAGTACATCCGCGGCCGCGAGGGCTACGACTACAACACCCACGGCCGGGCCGAGAACGACCACGTCGACTTCGTGCCCGACGAGATCGTCGAGCGCTTCTGCATCCTCGGCACCGCCGACGAGCACATCGAGAAGCTGAAGCGGCTCGCCGAGCTGGGCGTCGACCAGTTCGCCGGCTACCTGCAGCACGACAACAAGGAGGAGACCCTGCGCGTCTACGGCGAACGGGTCATCCCCGCACTGAGCGAGCACGTGATCGCGAAGGCCTGAGAGGAACGAGCGGATGCCCCAGCAGCACGACCCGGACATCGCCGCCGCCATCGCGGCGACGGACGACCTCGCCCGCGAGCTCGACCGCGCGCACGTCTTCCACTCCTGGTCGGCGCAGTCGCAGGCCTCGTCGCTCGTCATCGCGAGCGGCCGAGGCTGTCGCGTGTGGGACCACGCGGGCACCGAGTACCTCGACTTCTCGAGCCAGCTCGTGAACGTCAACCTCGGCCACCAGCACCCCGCCGTGGTGTCCGCGATCCGCGAGCAGGCCGAGCTGCTCACCACCGTCGCGCCCGCGACCGTCAACCTCGCCCGAGGCGAGGCGGCCAAGCGCATCGTCGCGCATGCGCCCGCCGGCTTCCGCCGCGTGTTCTTCACGAACGGCGGCGCCGACGCCAACGAGAACGCGATCCGCCTCGCTCGCCTCGCCACCGGCCGCGACAAGATCCTCTCGACGTACCGCTCGTACCACGGCAACACCGGGGCGGCGATCGTGTCGACCGGCGACTGGCGGCGGATCCCCAACGAGTTCGCCCGCGGGCACGTGCACTTCTTCGGCCCCTACCTCTACCGCTCCGAGTTCTGGGCGAGCACGCCCGAGGAGGAGGGCGAGCGGGCACTGCAGCACCTGCGGCGGGTCGTCGAGTCCGAGGGCCCGCAGAGCATCGCCGCCGTGCTGCTCGAGACCGTGCCCGGCACCGCCGGCGTGCTCGTGCCGCCGCCCGGATACCTGGCGGGCGTCCGCGAGCTCTGCGACTCCCACGGCATCCTGCTCATCCTCGACGAGGTGATGGCCGGCTTCGGCCGCACGGGCCGCTGGTTCGCGTTCGACGGCTACGACGTGCGCCCCGACCTGATCACCTTCGCGAAGGGCGTGAACTCGGGCTACGTGCCGCTGGGCGGCGTGATCATCGACGAGCCGATCGCCGAGCTCTTCGACGAACGGGTGTTCCCCGGCGGGCTCACGTATTCGGGGCATCCGCTCGCGATGGCCTCGATCGTGGCGACGCTCGACGCCATGGAATCGGAGGGCGTCGTCGACAACGCCCGCGACGTCGGGGAGACGCGGATCGGGCCCGCGCTCGCCGAGCTGGCCGAGCGCCATGAGGTCGTCGGCGAGGTGCGCGGCGAAGGGGTGTTCTGGGCGGTCGAGCTCGTCGCCGACCGCGGCACCCGCGAACCGCTGCCCGCCCCCGCCATGGGGCGCGTCAAGGCGGCGCTCGTCGAGCGCGGGCTGCTGCCGTTCGTGCAGGACAACCGCATCCACGTGGTGCCGCCGTGCGTCGTCACCGGCGACGAGGTCGACGAGGCCATGGCGATCTACGACGAGGTGCTGGCCGACACCCCGACGCACTGACAGGAGGACAGATCATGACCGAGACCATCCAGCACTGGATCGACGGGGCGCCGGTCGGAAGCGGGGGAGATCGCAGCGGGCCGGTCTACGACCCGGCGCGCGGCGTCGAGCAGAAGCGGGTCGCGTTCGCCGAGGCATCCGACGTCGATGCCGCGGTGGATGCCGCGGCGCGCGCGTTCCCCGCCTGGCGCGAGACCTCGATCGCGAAGCGGCAGCAGATCATGTTCCGCTTCCGCGAGCTGCTGAACGCCAGGAGCGGCGAGCTCGCCGCGATCCTGACGAGCGAGCACGGCAAGGTGCTCGGCGACGCGGCCGGTGAGATCGCCCGCGGCCTCGAGGTCGTCGAGCTCGCGTGCGCCGCGTCGGCGTACACGAAGGGCGAGTACTCCGAGAACGTGTCGACCGGCATCGACGTCTACACGGTGCGCCAGCCGGTGGGCGTCGTCGGCATCATCAGCCCGTTCAACTTCCCGGCGATGGTGCCGCTGTGGTTCTTCCCGCTCGCGATCGCGGCCGGCAACACCGTGGTGCTGAAGCCCTCCGAGAAGGACCCGAGTGCCTCGGTCTGGCTCGCCCGGCTCATGCAGGAGGCCGGGCTGCCCGACGGGGTGCTGAACGTCGTGCACGGCGACAAGGTCGCCGTCGACGCGCTGCTGCACCATCCGACGGTGCGCTCGATCTCGTTCGTCGGCTCGACGCCGATCGCCCGCTACATCTACGCGACCGCGACGGCGAACGGCAAGCGGGTGCAGGCCCTCGCCGGTGCGAAGAACCACATGCTCGTGCTCCCCGACGCCGATCTCGACCTCGCGGCCGACGCGGCGGTGAACGCGGGCTTCGGCTCGGCGGGCGAGCGCTGCATGGCGATCTCGGCGGTCGTCGCGGTCGAGCAGATCGCCGACGAGTTCGTCGCGAAGGTGGCCGAGCGGATGGGCCGGCTCACCGTCGGCGACGGCACCCGCGGGTGCGACATGGGCCCGCTCATCACGCGCGAGCACCGCGACCGGGTCGCGGGCTACCTCGACGTCGCGGCGACCGACGGGGCGTCGGTCGTGGTCGACGGCCGCGAGCCCGAGGTCGACGGCGACGAGGCCGGGTTCTGGCTCGGCCCGACGCTCGTCGACAAGGTGCCCACCTCGTCGGCGGTGTACCGCGACGAGATCTTCGGACCGGTGCTCTCGGTCGTGCGGGTCGACGGCTACGAGCAGGGCGTCGAGCTCATCAACGCCTCGCCGTACGGCAACGGCACCGCGATCTTCACGAACGACGGCGGCGCCGCGCGGCGGTTCCAGCGCGAGGTCACGGTCGGCATGATCGGCATCAACGTGCCGATCCCGGTGCCGGTCGCCTACCACTCGTTCGGCGGCTGGAAGGACTCGTTCTTCGGCGATGCCAAGGCCTACGGCCCGCGCGGCTTCGACTTCTTCACGCAGGAGAAGGCGATCACCTCGCGCTGGCTCGACCCGAGCCACGGGGGCCTGAACCTGGGGTTCCCGCAGCACGAGTAGGCGAGGCGGTTCCGGATGCCTCGGGCGGCGCGCTCGCCGCGGCGAACCGCGCGGCGAGGCCGGCGACGACCTCGCGCAGCTCGGGCGGGTCGACGACCGTGAACGGCAGGTCGAGCCGACCCAGGTAGACGGCGATGTCGTGCAGCGTGTTCGAGCCGGTCTCGACCAGGCAGCTGTGCTCGTCGATCGGGGTGACGAGGCCCGCCGGGGGCTCGAGCCGCCCCATCAGCTCGGCCTGCGAGACCTCGAAGCGCACCCGGGCACGGGCCGGCCAGCTCGCCGAGCCGATGCCCCGCAGCACGAACGCCGCGACGCCGCCTTCGGGCGGATCGCGGGGCACGAAGCGCCGGGCCGTCGGCATGCGGGGCGAGATGCGATCGGCGCGGAAGCTGCGCCAGTCGTCGCGGTCGAGGTCCCACGCCAGCAGGTACCAGCGGTGGCCGGTGAAGACGAGCCCCTGCGGCTCCACGTGCCTCGTGCTCGCCGTGCCGTCGCCCGCCGCGTAGTCGAAGCGCAGTCGCTCATGGGCGTGGGTCGCTGCGGCGATCTGCTCGAGCACGGCGGCATCGACCGTCGGCCCGCCGCTGGCGGCCGAGACCGTGGCGCCCCGCAGGGCGTCGACGCGGGGCCGCAGCCGGGCGGGCAGCGTCCGTTCGAGCTTGGTGAGGGCGCGCAGGGATGCCTCCTCGATGCCGGTGACCGACCCGGCCGCCGCGGCGCGCAGGCCGACGGCGACGGCGACGGCCTCGTCGTCGTCGAGCAGCAGGGGCGGCAGCGCGCTGCCGGCGGCGAGGCGGTACCCGCCGGCGACCCCGCGAGAGGAGTCGACCCGGTAGCCCAGGATGCGCAGCCGCTCGATGTCGTTGCGGACGGTGCGCGTGGTGACCTCGAGCCGTTCGGCGAGCTCGGCCCCCGACCAGTCGCGATGCAGCTGCAGCAGGGCGAGCAGGCGGAGCATCCGAACCGAGGTCTCCAGCATTCCTCCAGTGTCGCAGCAATTGAGGAACCGGAGCTTCCACAATGCCTCGTAACGTCGGAACCATGAACAGCGAAACCACTGCCGCCATCGCCGCAACCGCCTCCGATGCCGCTCCCGCCTCCCCGCTGCGCGGGCTCAGCACCGTGAACCTCTACGCCGACGACGTGGCCGCCGCCCGACGCTGGTACGCCGAGTTCCTCGGCGCCGAACCCTACTTCTTCAACCCGCCCCAGCCGGCCGCCCCGGTGTACGTCGAGTTCCGCCTCGGCGACCTGCAGCACGAGCTCGGCATCGTCGACCGCCGCTTCGCGCCCGGGGCCGGCGAGGCCGGGCAGTCGGCGGTCGAGGCATCCGGCGCGGCGCAGCCGATCACGTACTGGCACGTCGACGACGTCGAGGCGGTGCTCGCCCGCCTGCTCGAGCTCGGCGCGACGCCGCACCAGCCGATCATCGAGCGCGGGCCGGGCTTCGTGACCGCCTCGGTCGTCGACCCCTTCGGCAACGTGCTCGGCATCATGTACAACCGGCACTACCTCGAGGTCGTCGGCGCGCGGGCCGAAGGCTGAGCGGAGGCTGGGCCGCGACGATTCCACATGTGGCGAGGTCGCGGCCCGCTCGGCGCCGCTGCCGCCGCGCGAACGCCGCCACGCGAGCGGCGGCCTCCGGTGTCTCGAAGGCGCGGCCGATCGTGCGGGCCTCGTCGTCGAGCGACTCGGCGAACGAGCGGCCGGCGCCCGCGCGCACGAGGCGCTTCGCCTCGCCGAACGCGGCCGTGGCGCCGTCGAGCCAGCCGCGGGCGAGCTCGACGGCCCTCGCCTCGAGCGCGTCGGGTGCGACCACCTCGGTGACGAGCCCCCAGTCGAGCGCCTCGGGCGCGGTGAGGGTGCGCGAGGTGAGCACGAGCTCGAGCGCGCGACGCGCCCCGACGGCCTCGGGCAGCAGCCAGCTCACGCCGCAGTCGGGCGTGAGGCCGATGTCGCTGTAGCGGCTCGAGAACGTCGCCCGCTCGCTCGCGACGATCAGATCGGCGACCAGCATGAAGCCGAGGCCGCCGCCGGCGACGGGCCCCTGCACGGCGGCGACGATGGGCACGCCGCTCTCGCGGAGCAGCCGGTGTCCGGCGTGGATCTCGTCGGCGAGGGCGGTGATCACCGCACCGGGCGAACCCGCGCTCGCCTCCGCCAGCTCGCTCATCGCCCGCACGTCGCCGCCCGCGCAGAAGGCGCGCCCGGCGGCATCCAGCACGATCGCGCCGATGTCGTCGCGGTGCGCGACCTCTTCGGCGATGACCCGCCAACGCGCGATCGCGACCGGGTCGACCGCGTTCAGCCGCTCGGGGCGGTTCAGGGTGATGCGGGCGAGACCGCCCGACACGTCGAAGAGGATGGCGTCGTCGCTCACCCTGCGAGCCTACGCCGGATGCCCCGTTCCGGCCGCGGACTCCGAGCGCGGCGGCGCTCAGCCGGATGCACCGGTGGCCGGCGCGTCGCCGCCCTCGAGCGCCGCCTGCAGCAGCGCGAGCGCGGCGCCGACCGCGCGATCGGCGACCTCGTCGGCGGTGCCGTCGAAGCGATGCTCGGCCTCGAGCAGCCGGCCCTGCGCCTCGGCGGCGACGAACACCGTGCCGGCCGGTTCGCCGTCGGTCGGCCCCGGGCCGCCCACCCCGGTGACGGCGACCGAGGCGTCCGAGCCCAGTGCGCGCGCGACGCCCCGTGCGAGCTGCTTCGCGCACTCGGCGGAGGTGACGTTGGCGGCGGTCACGCCGAGCAGCTCGCGCTTCACGGCCTCCGAGTAGGCGACCACGCCGCCGCGATACCAATCGGAGGCGTCGGGCGCGGCGCCGAGGGCCACCGCGATGGCGCCGGCGGTGAGCGACTCGGCGCTCGAGACGCTCAGTCCGAGCTCGAGGGCCCGGCGGGCGATGGCCTCTCCGGCCTCGGCGTACTCCTCGGCCGGGTCCTGCATCCGACCATTCTGCTGGCGGCTGCCGCCGCTGTCATCCCCGTTGCTCCTGCGAGGCGACGAGCTCGGCGGCCTTCGCGACGAGAACGTCGAGCACGGTGCGCACCGCGAGCCGCTCGGCCACGTCGGGCCGCACGAGCGCGACGATCTGCCGGGCGGCGGGCACGCCGCGCAGCGGCTTCAGCACGAGTCCGTCGGGCACGACGCCGGAGGTGTAGCGCGGCACGAAGGCGACGCCGAACCCCGCGTGGATGAACGCCTCGACGATGCGCATGTCGCTGAATCGCTGGGTCACGTCGACGCGGCGGCCGCCCTGCTGCTCGATCGCGTGCAGGATGCGCTCGAACGGGAAGCCCGGCGGAACGCCGAGCCAGGTCTCGTCGACGAGGTCGGCCGCCGTGAGGTGCGACCGCGACGCGAGACGGTGGGTCGCGGGCATGCCGATGTCGAGGGGCTCGGTGAAGAGCGGCACGACGCGCAGGCCGAGGCCGCCCCACGGCAGCACCCCGGGCATCGTGTGCGCGAGCACGATGTCGTGGTCGGCCGTGAACTCGGCGAACTCGGCGAGCTCGGGGTCGAAGTCGGTCGCGCTCACGACGAGCCCGGAGACCTTGCGCAGTTCGAGCAGCACCGCGGGCAGCAGGGCGGCGCCGATCGTGGGGAAGGTGAGCAGGCTCACCTCGCCGCTCGGATCGTTGCGGAACTCGTCCCACATCGCCTCGGCCCGCTCGAGGGCGACCGCGACGTCGGCTGCGCTGCGCGCGAGCGCCTGGCCGGCGCTCGTCAGCACCAGGCCGCGGCCGCTGCGCTCGGTGAGGGGCACGCCGGCCTCGCGCTCCAGCACCTTCAGCTGCTGCGACACCGCCGACGGCGTGCGGCCGGTGGCCTCGGCGACGGCGGTCACGCTGCCGCGTTCGGCGAGCTCCCTGAGCAGATCGAGGCGACGGACATCCATGTAGCGATGCTACAAGGTCGGTGAAGGATCATCCGATTGTGCTGCAAGGTCTTTCGCGGTTCAATTGAAGGGTCGAACACGTGCAACGGCGCCTCCGTCGCTCGACGTCCAGTTGATCTTCGTGAAAGGAACCACCGTGTTCGCACTCGCCATCGTCCTCGCCGCGGTCTCGGCCGTCGGCATCGCCGGCTCGATCGTCGTCGCCTCGCGCGACGGCTACCGTCGTCAGCCGAAGGAGACGTTCGCGCGCACCGTCTGAGTCGCGCGAGCCGGGGCTTCGCCCCGCACCGAGGGCCGCTGCGCGGGGGAGGGACACCCCGCGGAGCGGCTCTCTTCCTTTGCGCGCACCGCACCCGATAGCGTGACCCTCGAACGGGTTCATCGACATCTGGGGGGACGATGGCGCACGTGGTGGC
>JBDIAF010000009.1:0-13360 GCA_039812245.1 Agromyces sp.
GGCGAGCTCGTGATCGCCACCGTCCCGGGCGGCACCGACCTCGGCGTCCTCCCCTCTGCCTCGCTCGTTGCCGGGGCCGCGCTGCTCGACGTCGCGTACGACCCGTGGCCGAGCGCGCTCGGCGCGTCGTGGCTCGCGGCCGGCGGCGTCGTCGTGCACGGACTCGGCATGCTGCTGCACCAGGCGGTGCTGCAGGTGCGCGTGTTCGCGAACGGCGACCCGCTCGTCCCGCTGGCCGACGAGGCATCCGTCGTCGAGGCCATGCGCGCCGCGATCGCCTGATCGCGAGTCATCCGCCCGGTCGCGGCGTCATGCGCGGAACCCGGCCGGATCGCTGTGGGAGGATGGGGTCATGCTCCGTTGGCTCACAGCCGGTGAGTCGCACGGCCCCGAACTCGTCGCAATCCTCGAGGGCCTCCCCGCCGGCATCCCCGTCTCGCTCGACCAGATCCGCGCCGACCTCGCGCGCCGCAAGCTCGGCTACGGGCGCGGTGCCCGCATGAAGTTCGAGCAGGACGAACTGGCCATCTCGGGCGGCGTGCGTCACGGGGCGAGCCTCGGCAGCCCCATCGCCCTGCGCGTCGGCAACACCGAGTGGCCGAAGTGGCAGGAGGTCATGAGCCCGGAGCCCATCGACCCCGAGCGGCTCGGCAAGGGACGCGGGGCCGCGCTCACCCGCCCGCGCCCCGGGCACGCCGACCTCGTCGGCATGCAGAAGTACGGCTTCGACGAGGCCCGGCCGGTGCTCGAGCGCGCGAGCGCCCGCGAGACCGCCGCCCGCGTGGCGCTCGGCGCCGTGGCGAAGTCGTTCCTCGCCGAGCTCGGCATCCGCACCATCGCCCACACGCTCTCCATCGGGCCCGTCCGCGTGCCCGACGACGCCCCCCTCCCGGTGCCGGCCGACCTCGAGGCCGTCGACGCCGACCCGCTGCGGTGCTTCGACGCCGAGACCTCGGCGCGCATGGTCGCCGAGGTCGACGACGCGCACAAGTCGGGCGACACGCTCGGCGGCGTCGTCGAGGTGCTCGTGTACGGCCTGCCGCCGGGGCTCGGCTCGCACGTGCACTGGGACCGCCGCCTCGACGCGCAGCTCGCGGCCGCGCTGATGGGCATCCAGGCGATCAAGGGCGTCGAGATCGGCGACGGCTTCGAGACGACGCGTCGCCGGGGCTCGGCCGCGCACGACGAGCTGCATCTCGCCGACGGCCGCATCGTGCGCGGCAGCGATCGCGCCGGCGGCACCGAGGGCGGCATGTCGACGGGCACCGTGCTGCGGGTGCGGGCCGGCATGAAGCCCATCGCCACCGTGCCGCACGCGCTGCCCACCGTCGACGTCGCCACCGGCGAGCCCGCGCCGGCACACCACCAGCGCTCCGACGTGTGCGCGGTGCCGGCGGCCGGCGTCGTGGCGGAGGCCATGGTCGCCCTCGTCATCGCCAACTCGGTGCTCGAGAAGTTCGGCGGCGACTCGGTCGTCGAGACGCGACGCAACGTCGAGGCCTACCTCGACGCGATCCCCGACGCGCTGCGGAGCGCGGGCGCCGACGGCGAGGCCGCACCCGCCGCGGGCGTCGTCATCGCGTGACCGCGGCAGGCGCGTCGCTGCCGATCGTGCTCGTCGGCCCGATGGGGGCCGGCAAGTCTCGGGTCGGGCAGCGCCTCGCGACCGAGTTCGGCGCGCCGTTCGTCGACACCGACGCCCGCATCGTGCAGCGCTACGGCGCGATCGACGAGATCTTCGCGCGCGAGGGCGAGGACTACTTCCGCGTGATCGAGCGCGAGCTCGTGGCCGAGGCCCTCGGCGAGCCGGCCGTGGTCTCGCTCGGGGGCGGCGCGGTGCTGCACCCCGACACCCGGGCCGACCTCGCCGAGCTCCCCGTCGTCTGGCTGCAGGTCTCGCCGAAGGCGGTCGCGCCCAGGCTCGCCGGCGGCAACCGCCCCCTCATCGCCGAAGGCGGCATCGAGGCCTGGATCCGCATCCGCGACGAGCGGCGCCCGATCTACGAATCGATCGCCGACCTCGCCATCGACACCTCGCGCCGCTCGGTCGCGCGGATCGTCGACGACATCACCGAGTGGTTCGGAGGACGAGCATGACCGCAGGCGAGGCGCAGCCGGGCGAGGCCCCGGCGGACGAGGCGCACGCGAACGACACGCGGGCCGACGGGCGAGCGGATGCCACGACGGCGCCCGCCACGACGATCCGCGTCGGCGGCGATGACGGCTACGACGTCGTGGTCGGCACCGGCGTCGTCGACCGCCTCGCCGACGCGCTCGGCACGGCGCCCCGCAAGGTGCTGCTCGTCCACCCCGCGACGCTCGGGGCCCGGGCGGCCGAGATCCGCGAGTCGCTCGCCGAGCGGTACGAGGTGCTGCTCGCCGAGATCGCCGAGGCCGAGGCCGGCAAGCGCGTCGAGGTCGCCGCGTTCTGCTGGCAGATCCTCGGGCAGGCCGACTTCACGCGGACCGACGCGATCGTCGGACTCGGCGGGGGAGCGGTGACCGACCTCGCGGGCTTCGTCGCGGCGACCTGGCTGCGCGGCGTGCGCGTGGTGCAGCTGCCGACGACGGTGCTCGGCATGGTCGACGCCGCCGTCGGCGGCAAGACCGGCATCAACACGAACGAGGGCAAGAACCTCGTCGGCGTCTTCCACGCGCCGGCCGCGGTGCTGTGCGACCTCGAGCTGCTGGGCACGCTGCCGAAGAACGAGATCCTGGCGGGCTTCGCCGAGATCGTGAAGGCGGGCTTCATCCGCTACCCCGAGATCCTCGACATCGTCGAGACCGACCCCGAGCGCGCGACCGACCCGTCGACGCCCGAGTTCCGCCGGGTCGTCGAGCTCGCGATCCGGATGAAGGCCGAGGTCGTGTCCGAGGACTTCAAGGAGGCCGGGCTCCGGGAGATCCTGAACTACGGGCACACGCTCGGCCACGCGGTCGAGCACGCCGAGCGGTACCAGTGGCGGCACGGCGCCGCCGTCGCCGTCGGGATGATGTTCGCCGCGGAGCTCGGACGTCTCTCGGGCCGTCTCTCCGACGAGGTCGCCGACCGGCATCGACGCGTGCTCGAGCTGCTGAGTCTGCCCACGAGCTACCCGGCCGGGCGGTGGAACACCCTGCTCGCGACCATGCAGCGCGACAAGAAGTCGCGCGCCGGCCAGCTGCGCTTCATCGTGCTCGACGACCTCGCCAAGCCCACGGTCATGCAGGCGCCCGACCAGTCGCTGCTGTTCGCCGCGTACCAGGAGATCGGGAGCTGAACGGGCGGCGTCCGGGGCATCCCTCGCGCTTCACCGAATCGAGGTGATGCCGCGGCCGCCGAGCCGGTGCCAGACTGTCGACGTGCGCCGGCGTGCGCGCGGGACGGAGGCACCTCCATGAGCACCACTGCGGCGAGCGGGCCCGCGCGCGGCGGCGCGATCCTCGCGACCCTCATCCTCGTCGCCGCGGTGGCGAACCTGCCGCTCTCGGTCGCGAACGTCGCCCTGCCCGACATCGGCAAGGCGTTCGACGCCTCGCAGACCGAGTTGAACCTGGTCGCGGTCGGCTACTCCCTGGGCCTCGCGGCCTCGGTGCTGTGGCTCGGCGCGGTCGGCGACCGCTACGGCCGCAAGATGATGCTCCTCATCGGCGTGCTGCTCTCGCTGCCCGCAGGGCTCGTCGCCGCCTTCGCGCCCAACGTCGACGTGCTCGTCGTCGCCCGCATCGTGGGCGGGCTCGCGGCGGGCATGGCCTACCCGACGACCCTCGCCCTCATCACCGCGCTCTGGTCGGGCGCTGCCCGGACGAGGTCGATCGCGCTGTGGTCGGCCGTCGGCGGGGCGATCTCGGCGCTCGGCCCGCTGCTGTCGGGCGTGCTGCTCGAGTTCTTCGACTGGGGCTCGGTGTTCCTGCTCACGATCCCGCTGATCCTGGTCGCGATCCCGCTCGTGATCAGGCTCGTGCCGAGCCACGTCAACGAGTCGAGCGACCCGGTCGACAACCTCGGCGGCTTCCTCTCGGTGATCCTCGTCGGCGGCATCATCCTCGCCATCAACTTCGCGGCCGTGCCCGACGCCGGCACGCTCGTGCTCGGCCTCGTCATCGTCGGCGTCGCGGCGCTCATCGCCTTCGTCATCCGCCAGCGCCGCGCGAAGAACCCGCTGTACGACCTCGAGATCGCCGCCCGGCCCATCTTCTGGGTCGCCGCGTGCGCGGGCATCATCGTCTTCGGCGCGCTCATGGGGGCGATGTTCATCGGCCAGCAGTACCTGCAGAACGTGCTGGGCTACTCGACGCTGGAGTCGGGCTTCGCGATCCTCCCGGCCGCCGTGTTCATGGTGCTGCTCGCGCCGCGCTCGGCGAAGCTCGTCGAGCGGCGAGGGGCGCGGTTCACGCTGCTGCTCGGCTACGCCGCCGTGCTCCTCGGCTTCCTCACCATGCTGCTGCTGTGGACCGCCCACGCCGACTACTGGGCGGTCGGCCTGGGGTACGCCTTCGTCGGCGCCGGCGTGGGCCTCGCCGGCACGCCGGCCTCGCACTCGCTCACGGGCGCGGTGCCCGTGCGTCGAGCCGGCATGGCCTCGGGGACCGCCGACCTGCAGCGCGACCTCGGCGGGGCCGTCATGCAGTCGCTCCTCGGGGCGCTGCTCACGGCCGGCTACGCCGCGTCGGCGACGAAGCTCATCGGCGACGCGCCGAACGCCGACCAGATCACGGCCTCCGTGCAGAGCCAGCTCACGAAGTCCTTCGCGAGCGCGGCCGACGTGGCCGCGCAGTACCCCAAGTACTCCGACGCGATCATCGCCGCGGCGAGGGAGTCGTTCGAACAGGGGCAGACCTGGGCGTACCTCGCGGGCGTCATCGCCGTGCTGCTGGGAGCGGCCCTCGTGTTCTTCGCGTTCCCGAAGCACGACCGCGAACGGCAGCTGCTGGCCGAGTACCAGGCCGGCGACGGCGACGCGGCCGAGAGCGGGGATAGGGTGGGCGCGTGACCACGCGCCGCCTCCTCCTCGTCAACGGCCCCAACCTGAACCTGCTCGGCACGCGCGAGCCCGAGGTGTACGGCACGGAGACCCTCGCCGACGTCGAGCGCCTCGCCGCCGCCGCGGCGGCCGAGCACGGCTTCGAGATCCGTGCGGTGCAGAGCAACCACGAGGGCGTGCTGATCGACGCCATCCACGCCGCGCGAGAGGACTGCTCGGGCATCGTGATCAACCCGGGCGGGCTGACGCACACCTCGGTGGTGCTGCGCGATGCGCTGTCGGGCGTGGCACTGCCGGTCGCCGAGGTGCACATCTCCGACGTGATGCGTCGCGAGCCGTTCCGCCACTTCTCGTACGTCTCCGACGTCGCCGCGGTGCACGTGGTCGGCGAGGGGGTGCGCGGCTACGCCACGGCGGTGCACCGGCTCGTCGAGGTCGTCACCGGGCACGCCGACGGCTAGATTCCCGAGCGCTCTTCACGGATCGCGTAGAATCTAGCGTCGGCCCGCGTGCGCGGCACGCCGGCGGCCTCGAATCTTCACCGAAACGAAACGGATCCCACGCATGGCATCGACCGCAGACATCAAGAACGGCGTCGTCCTCAACATCGACGGCCAGCTCTGGAGCGTGATCGAGTTCCAGCACGTGAAGCCGGGCAAGGGCGGCGCGTTCGTGCGCACGAAGCTCAAGAACGTCGTCACCGGCAAGACGGTCGACCGCACCTACAACGCCGGCGCCAAGGTCGAGATCGAGAACGTGGACCGCCGCGACTTCACCTACCTGTACAACGACGGCGACGGCTTCGTCTTCATGGACGCGGTCGACTACGACCAGATCACCGTGCCCGCCGCCGTCGTCGGCGACGCCGCGAACTTCATGCTCGAGAACCAGGCGGTCACGATCGCGCTGAACAACGGCAACCCGCTCTACATCGACCTGCCCGCCTCGGTCGTGCTCGAGATCACCTACACCGAGCCCGGCCTCCAGGGCGACCGCTCGACGGGCGGCACCAAGCCCGCGACCGTCGAGACCGGCTACGAGATCCAGGTCCCGCTCTTCCTCGAGACCGGCACCAAGGTCAAGGTCGACACCCGCTCGGGCGACTACCTCGGCCGCGTGAACGACTAGTGAGCGCTCGCACCAAGGCCCGCAAGCGCGCGCTCGACCTGCTCTACGCCGCCGACATGCGCGAGACGCCGGTCGAGCAGCTGCTCGTCGTCGAGGCGCAGAAGGCCGCGAACGAGCCCGAGCGACAGGCATCCTGGTTGTACGCCCGCGAGATCGTGGACGGCATCGTCGACCACCGCGGCGAGATCGACGAGCTCATCACCACGCACTCGCGCGGCTGGACCCTCGAGCGGATGCCCGCCGTCGACCGGGCGCTGCTGCGCATCGGCGTGTGGGAGATCGTCTACAACCCCGAGGTCCCCGACGCGGTCGCGATCTCCGAGGCGGTCGAGGCGGCCACGGTGCTCTCGACCGACGACTCGGCCGGCTTCGTGAACGGCCTGCTCGCCGCGGTCTCGCACGCGAAGGGCTGAACGCCGGCGTCGGATGCCTCGAGGCATCCGAGCCGCGAGACGGCGCCGACCCGACGGGGTCGGCGCCGTTCGCGTTCGGGCCGCGCGAACGACACCGGCTCAGCCGACGATCATGCGTCGCGCCGCCGCGCTGTGCCGCGCCACGAGCTCGCCGAGGTCGAGTCCGGGGATGACCCCGTCGACGACCCGCCAGGCGCCTCCGACCATGACCCGGTCGGCGCGGTCGGCGCCGCAGAGCAGCAGGGCCGCGATCGGATCGTGGCTGCCCGAGAAGCGCAGCGCGTCGAGCGTGAACAGCGCGAGGTCGGCCTGCTTGCCCACCTCGATCGATCCGATCTGCGCCTCGCGGCCGAGCACGCGGGCCGAGCCGAGCGTCGCCCAGCCGAGTGCGCGGTCGACCGGAAGGTCCGCGCCGTAGCGCAGCCGCTGCAGGTAGAGGGCCTGCCGGGCCTCGAGGATCATGTTCGAGGCGTCGTTGGAGGCCGAGCCGTCGACGCCGAGACCGACGGGGGCGCCGGCGTCTTCGAGCTCGACGGCCCTGGCGATGCCCGACGCGAGTCGCATGTTCGAGGTGGGGCAGTGGGCGACGCCGGTGCCGGCGGCACCCAGTCGCGCGATCTCGTCGTCGTCGAAGTGGATGCCGTGGCCGAGCCAGCTCTGCGGCCCCAGCCAGCCGACGCTCTCGAGGTAGTCGACCGTGCGCAGGCCGAAGCGCTCGCGACAGAAGTCCTCCTCGTCGAGGGTCTCCGCGAGGTGGGTGTGCAGCCGCACGGCGTGCTTCGCGGCGAGCTCGGCGCTGTCGGCCATGATCTCGCGGGTGACCGAGAACGGGGAGCACGGCGCGAGCGCGAGCTGCACGTCGGCGTCGGGGGCGGTCGAGTGGTACCGCGCGATGAGCCGCTCGGAGTCGGCCAGGATCGTGTCGCGGTCCTGCACCACCGACTGCGGCGGCAGGCCGCCGTCCTTCTCGCCGAGCGTCATCGAGCCGCGAGTGAGCGTGGCTCGCATGCCGAGCCGGCGCACCGCCTCGACCTCGATGTCGATGGCGTCGTCGAGGCCGTCGGGGAAGACGTAGTGGTGGTCGGCCGCGGTGGTGCAGCCCGACAGCAGCAGCTCCGCGAGGGCGACCGTCACCGCGAGGTCGAGGCTCTCGGGCGTGAGCCGCGCCCAGACGGGATAGAGGTGCTGCAGCCACGGGAAGAGCTTCGCGTTCGCCGCCGGCGACCAGGCCCGGGTGAGCGTCTGGTAGAAGTGGTGGTGCGTGTTGACGAGCCCCGGCGTGATCACGTGGTTCGACGCGTCGAACACCTCGTCGGCCGGGGCCGCGGGGGAGTCGCCGGCCGCGAGCAGCTCGACGACGACGCCGTCCTCCACGACGATGCCGCCCGTCGGCGCGGGGGCGTCCGTGGCGGTGAAGACGGCCTGCGGGTTCTTGATCCAGATTCGTGCCATGAGCGGCATCCTCTCCATCGATGGGAAACGTGCCAGCTCAGTTATGGCCTGTCTGCTGATCCAGGTCGCGCCAGCCTACGCGGCGGCCGCGCGCTCGGTCAACGGCCGGACGCCCGGTCGGCGCGGGCCGGGCGTCTCCCGCTGCTAGACTCGGTGGAGTTCAGGCAACCTTTAAGGCCGTCCAGTGAGGCGGAGAAGGGAGTCGCCCTGTGGCACGTGCCGTGCTCAGTGAGGCTGACATTCAGCGGGCATTGACCCGCATCTCGCACGAGATCCTCGAGTCCAATCGCGGCGGCGCCGATCTCGTCGTCCTCGGCATCCCCACGCGCGGAGCCGTGCTCGCCCGCCGTATCGCCGAGACCATCGCCCGCATCGAACCCGAGGCGGCCCCGGTGCCGGTCGGCGCCCTCGACGTGACGATGTACCGCGACGACCTCTCCCGCACCCGCACGCGGACCCCGCAGCCGACCGAGCTGCCCGCGTCGGGAATCGACGGCAAGACCGTCGTGCTCGTCGACGACGTGCTCTACTCGGGTCGCACGATCCGCGCGGCGCTCGACGCGCTGAGCGACCTCGGCCGGGCCCGCGCCGTGCGGCTCGCCGTGCTCGTCGACCGCGGGCACCGCGAGTTCCCCATCCGGGCGGACTTCGTCGGCAAGAACCTGCCGTCCTCGAGCGAGGAGCGCATCTTCGTGCGACTCGCGGAGACCGACGGCGAAGAGGGCGTCGCGATCGAGGGGGGCGCCAGGTGAAGCACCTGCTCGGCACCCGCGAGCTCACCCGCGACGAGGCGATCGAGCTGCTCGACATCGCCGAGGACATGGCGGCGGTGCAGGAGCGCGAGGTCAAGAAGCTGCCGACCCTGCGCGGCAAGACGGTCGTCAATCTCTTCTTCGAGGACTCGACCCGCACCCGCATCTCGTTCGAGGCCGCGGCGAAGCGGCTCTCGGCCGACGTCATCAACTTCAGCGCGAAGGGCTCGAGCGTGTCCAAGGGCGAGAGCCTGAAGGACACGGCGCAGACCCTGCAGGCCATCGGCGCGGACGGGGTCGTCATCCGCCACCACGCCTCGGGGGCACCGCAGACGCTCGCGACGAGCGGATGGATCGACGCGGGCGTCGTGAACGCCGGCGACGGCACGCACGAGCACCCGACCCAGGCGCTGCTCGACGCCTTCACCATGCGCCGCCGCCTGCACGGCGCCGCCTCACGCGGCCGTGGGCTCGACGGCGTGCGCGTCGTCATCGTGGGCGACGTGCTGCACTCACGCGTCGCCCGCTCGAACGCCTGGCTGCTGCCGACCCTCGGCGCCGAGGTCGAGCTCGTCTCACCCCCGACGCTGCTGCCGGTCGACACCAGCCGCTGGCCCGTCACGACCTCGTTCGACCTCGACGCCTCGCTCGCGTCGAAGCCCGACGTCGTGATGATGCTGCGCATCCAGGCCGAGCGCATGCACGCCGCCTTCTTCCCCAACAGCCGCGAGTACGCGCGCACCTGGGGGCTCGACGACGCCCGCTTCGACGCGCTGGGCGACACTACGATGGTCATGCACCCCGGGCCGATGAACCGCGGGCTCGAGATCGCCGCCCGCGCGGCAGACTCGCCGCAGTCGACGGTGCGAGAGCAGGTCGCGAACGGAGTATCAGTGAGAATGGCCGCCCTCTATCTGCTGCTTTCAGGCGAACGGGAGGCCCGCGCATGAGCGAACGGCACCTGATCCGAGGGGCGCAGCTGCCGAACGGCGAGCGCACCGAGCTGCTGCTCGACCGCGGCGTCGTCGCAGGCCTCGGCACGGGGCTCGACGCCGACGGGGCGACGGTCGTCGACGCCGACGGGCTCATCGCCCTGCCCGGCCTCGTCGACCTGCACACCCACCTGCGCGAGCCCGGCTACGAGCAGAGCGAGACCGTGCTCACCGGCACGCAGGCGGCCGCGGCCGGAGGATTCACGGCCGTGTTCGCGATGGCGAACACCTCGCCGGTCGCCGACACCGCGGGCGTCGTCGAGCAGGAGCTCAGCCTCGGCCGCGCCGCGGGCTACGCCGCCGTGCAGCCCATCGGCGCGGTCACCGTCGGCCTCAAGGGCGAGCGTCTCGCCGAGCTCGGCGCGATGGCGCAGTCGCGCGCCCGGGTGCGGGTCTTCTCCGACGACGGCTTCTGCGTCTTCGACCCGCTGCTCATGCGCCGCGCGCTCGAGTACGTGAAGGCCTTCGACGGCGTCATCGCGCAGCACGCGCAGGAGCCGCGGCTCACCGAGGGCGCGCAGATGAACGAGGGCGCCCTCTCGGGCGAGCTCGGCCTCACGGGGTGGCCCGCGGTCGCCGAGGAGTCGATCATCGCCCGCGACGTGCTGCTGGCCGAGCACGTCGGCAGCCGCCTGCACGTGTGCCACGTCTCGACGGCCGGCTCCGTCGAGGTGATCCGCTGGGCGAAGGCCCGCGGCATCGACGTCACCGCCGAGGTCACGCCCCACCACCTGCTGCTCACCGAGGAGCTCGTCGCCAGCTACGACCCGCGCTACAAGGTGAACCCGCCGCTGCGCCGCGCCGAAGACGTCGAGGCGCTCCGCCTCGCCCTCGCCGACGGCACGATCGACATCGTCGCCACCGATCACGCCCCGCACCCCGTCGAGGCGAAGGAGTGCGAGTGGGACGCGGCGGCCAACGGCATGGTCGGCCTCGAGTCGGCGCTGTCCGTGGTGCACCGGGCCATGGTCGAGACCGGCCTCATCGGCTGGGCCGACGTCGCCCGGGTGCTCAGCGAGGCGCCCGCCCGCATCGGCCGCCTCGCCGGACAGGGCAGTGCCATCGAGCTCGGCGCCCCGGCCGAGCTGGTGCTCTACGACCCGGCCGCCTCCGGCGCATTCGGCGTCGAGCGGCTGGCCGGCCGCAGCACCAACTCGCCCTATCTCGGCCAGACCCTGCCGGGCAGCGTCCGCTGGACCTTCCACGCGGGGTACGCGACGCTGCGAGACGGCGAGGTGCGAGCGGCGTCCGAGGTCGCCCGGCTGGCCGCGCTCGCGGGGGTGGCCGATGGATAAGCTCATCGGCGCGATCGTCGCGGTCGCGATCGTCGCGGTCGTGGTGTGGCTCATGGTCCGCTCGTGGCGCCGACGACGCACCCGCGACGCCCGCCTCGGCGCCTACCCGGTGCCGGCCGCACTCGCGGCGCCCGTGCTCGAGGCCGAGGTGCTCTACGTGGCCTCGACGCCCGAGGGCGAGCCGTTCGAACGACTCGCGGTCGACGGGCTCGCGTTCCGCGGCGCCGGCCGGCTCGAGGTCTTCGACGCCGGCGTGCTGCTGCGCATCGCGGGGGAGCCGCCGAGCTTCATCCCCGCCGAGCGCATCACGGGCGTGGGCGCCGCCAGCCACGCGATCGATCGCGGGGTCGAGGCCGAGGGCCTCGTCGCGATCACCTGGCAGCCGCTCGAGAGCGAGCCGGGCGATGCCCCGCTCCGCATCGACAGCTACCTCAGGGCCCGCTACCAGGGCGACACGGCGCGCATCATCGCCGCCGTCACCGACATCACCGACATCACCGCGGACGACGCGCCGCAGACGCAACAGGAAGGCGAGGCCTCGGATGCCTGAGACCACGACCCGCTCGACCCAGCCCGCCGTGCTGGTGCTGGAGGACGGCAGCCGCTACGAGGGCCGCGCCTACGGCGCGCTCGGCCGTACGCTGGGCGAGGCGGTCTTCGCGACCGGCATGACCGGCTACCAGGAGACGCTCACCGACCCGTCGTACGCGGGCCAGATCGTGCTCATGACGGCACCGCACATCGGCAACACGGGCATGAACGACGCCGACATGGAGTCCAAGCAGATCTGGGTCGCCGGCTTCGTCGTGCGCGACCCATCGCGCGTGGTCTCGAACTTCCGCTCCCAGCGGAGTCTCGACGACGACCTGGCCGCGGCCGGCATCGTCGGCATCTCGGGCATCGACACCCGGGCGGTCACCCGACGCATCCGCGACGCCGGCGCCATGCGCGCCGGGGTGTTCTCGGGCGACGACGCCGCGCTGAGCGCGGGCGAGCAGCTCGCCCTCGTGCAGGGCGGGGCCGAGATGGCCGGTCAGAACCTCTCGGGGGAGGTGTCCACGGCCGAGCGCTACTCGCTGCCGGCCACGGGCGAGCGAGTCGGCACCGTCGCGGTGCTCGACCTCGGCGTGAAGACCTCGACCCTGAACTTCCTGGCCGAGCGCGGCTTCGACGTCGAGGTGCTGCCGCAGACCGCGACCATCGACGACGTGCGCGCGCTCGAGCCCGACGCGCTGTTCTTCTCCAACGGCCCCGGCGACCCGAGCGCCTCCGACCGGCACGTCGAGCTGCTGCGCGAGTCGCTGCGCGACGGCCGGCCGTACTTCGGCATCTGCTTCGGCAACCAGCTGCTCGGCCGGGCCCTCGGCTTCGGCACCTACAAGCTGCCGTTCGGCCACCGCGGCATCAACCAGCCCGTGCTCGACAAGGCGACGGGTCGCGTCGAGATCACCGCTCACAACCACGGCTTCGCCGTCGACGCCCCCACCGATCGCGTCAGCGAGTCGAGCGAGGGCTTCGGGCGCGTCGAGGTGAGCCACGTCGACCTCAACGACGACGTGGTCGAGGGCCTGAACTGCCTCGACATCCCCGCGTTCAGCGTGCAGTACCACCCCGAGTCGGCCGCTGGCCCGCACGACGCCAACTACCTCTTCGACCGCTTCCGCGACATGGTCGCCCTCCGACAGGGCCAGGGCGAGTCGCAGAGCACGAACGCAACCAGCCAGGAGGCCGGCAACTAATGCCCAAGCGCGACGACATCAACTCCGTCCTCGTCATCGGCTCAGGGCCGATCGTGATCGGCCAGGCGGCCGAGTTCGACTACTCGGGCACCCAGGCCTGCCGCGTGCTCCGCTCCGAGGGGGTGCGGGTCATCCTCGTGAACCCGAACCCGGCCACGATCATGACCGATCCCGACTTCGCCGACGCGACCTACATCGAGCCGATCACCCCCGAGATCATCGAGTCGATCATCGTGAAGGAGCGGCCCGACGCGATCCTGCCGACCCTCGGCGGCCAGACCGCGCTGAACGCGGCGATCGCCCTGCACGACGCGGGCATCCTCGACAAGCACGGCGTCGAGCTCATCGGCGCCAAGGTCGACGCGATCCGCAAGGGCGAGGACCGCCAGATCTTCAAGGAGCTCGTGGTCGCGTGCGGCGCCGACGTCGCCCGCTCGCACATCGCGCACACCATGGACGAGGTCCTCGCGGCCGCCGACGACCTGGGCTACCCGCTGGTGGTGCGCCCCTCGTTCACGATGGGCGGCCTCGGCTCGGGCTTCGCCTACGACGAGGCCGACCTGCACCGCATCGCCGGCGCGGGCCTGCACGACTCGCCGACCACCGAGGTGCTCCTCGAGGAGTC